>CAYMCX010000027.1:4595-9187 GCA_964389145.1 uncultured Candidatus Saccharibacteria bacterium | reverse complement strand
ACACACTCTCCTCCTAAGTCCCCCACACAGCTTGTTGCCTCAGTGTCACAGCAAGTAAAGGTAGGTCCCAAGCAATCTTCTGTAGGCCCCAGGTCGTCAGCACTTGGACAACTGCTTCTCATGACGCATTCCCCTCCCAAATCAGCCACGCATTCATCTGCAAACACCTTCGCTCCGTTTGCCACATAAATGGTGGACAACATAGATAGTGCCGTGATTAATAATTTTATCCTCGAGGTTTGTATCATAATAGTTAGATTATCACGGAGTTGCCGTGTCTAGTCAAGATTAATAAGAAAGGTTAGAAAAAACGCGAACGCGAGTGCAACTTTCTTAAACATAGTTGTTTAATTATGTGTCAGGCACTTTCGACGGTCAAGGATAAATAAGTGATTGAGATGATATAATCCTTGTATGTCTGCCGGCAAAAAACTTCCATTAAGTAAACTCTTTTTATTAACACTTCCAGTCTTAGTCTTACTTACTCTCGTAGGCTTTTCAAATTTTGTATACGCCGACACAGATTGTGATTCTGAAGAGGAATGTGAGGAAAAAATTGAATCAACTACAAAGGAATTAAAAAAGGTTCAAGAGAAGGCTGGCTCCGTTGCTAAGAAAATTGGAGAGTTGGTGGGGCAGTTAACTTTAACTCAGTCTGAAATAAACGAATTGGAAAATGATATCAGAGCTTTGGAAAACGAAATAAAAATACTTAACCAAAATTTAGAGGATCGAAGGCAAAAACTTTCGAAGAAAATTGAACTTAGAAACCGGGTTATACGAAACTATTCTAAAAGAGGCGTTTTAAATGACCTTGAACTATTTTTATCTTACCTTCCTTCTAACAAACTAAACGGATTTCAATATGCAACCGTGAGTTACATCTTTGAAAAAACTTTAACTTCAGAGGCAATAAGTTTAATTGGAATGATTAATAAGGAAATTTCGGATTTTGAATCTGATAAAAAGGAAACCGAAACGTTGCGCGGAGAACTTGGGGTTTCTCAAAAGCAGTTAATAGCACTGCAGGCGCAACTTGATAAACAGAAGAAGGAGGAGCAGGCAGTTTTAGGCGATTTGCAGGAGAAGCAGGAAGATTTGCAGGGAAAGATTGACGATCTTAACGCAAAGCAGCAGGAAATTTTGGCAGCAAAGTCTGGAGATTCTAATGGGACGGTTGGGGATTATGAGGCCGCTCAACAAAAACTGCCCGATCCGGGATTTAGTCCTGCGTTTGCCGCGTCCAGTTACGGTGCTTTTACTCATAGAAAAGGAATGAGTCAGTACGGAGCTAGAGGACGCGCCTCGTCTGGTCAGGATTACAAGGAAATTATTAAGTTCTACTATAAGACTGAAGTTGAAGAAAAAGATATCCCGGATGAAATTTGCGTTGAAGGTCAGGGAGATATGGATTTTCAAAAATACCTTTATGGTTTAGGAGAAATGCCCTCGGATTGGCCAATGGATGCGCTAAAGGCGCAGGCAGTTGCAGCCCGTTCTTATGCCCTACGATATGCAAATCAAGACAAGTGTATTTGTACTTCTGAAAGTTGCCAGGTTTTTGTATCCAGCAAGAGTAAGAGCCCTCCCTCCAGATGGAAGCAAGCAGTCGATGAAACTGAAAATGAGGTGTTAGAGGATGGAGGAGTGGTTGCCTACTACTCTTCAACCACCGGTGGTTACATAGAAAATGTTGGGTGGGATGCAAAGGGAGACTGGCCGGGCGATGCGTACGAAAAGAAGGGTGCTTCTCCCTGGTTTTTTAAAGCTTGGTACACAAAATCATATTCCACCAGTTCTTCTACATGCGGACTTTCAAATCCGTGGTTGGACGAAGAAGAGATGGCAGATATCTTAAACGCTTGGGTTGTTTGGAGAAAGGGCTCTGGCAGCGAACAGGATCATATAACGCCTGTTACTACAAGTTGCTGGGGTGGAGATCCATATTCTCATGACGAGATGGCTGAAAAAGCTTCTGACTACGGTAGCGAATTTACAAGTGTCAGTTCAGATGTAGACGTGGAAATAAGTAATGGCGGTTACACTTCCAAAATAACGTTTAAAACTAATAAAGGTTCTATTTCAATAGATGGGCAGGAATTTAAAGCGGTCTTTAACCTAAGAGCCCCCGGTTACATTTCCCTGAAAAATAAATTATTTGATTTTGTCACGAAGTAATGTTTGCTAAACACAACAAAGTATTACTGCTTCCCTTTATCTCACTGCTGATAAGCTATCTTTTCATGTTTACAACCACATTGGCTGTTCGTCCTGGCTATTGGTACGACGAAATAATCGTGACCGAGGTTAGTAAGCAGCCGTTGCCTCAGTTAATGGATACTGTAAAAGCTGAACCTCACCCATTTGGGCTGTATATCTTATTGAAACTCTTTCCTGTAGAAAACCCTATTTTAAACAGACTAGTTGTTTTAACGGTTAGTGCTTCCCTAGTTTTTCTTGCGCTTGTTATTGCTTTTAAGACAGGAATACTAAAAGAATATTCTTTATCTTATGGAATCAGTTTATTTTTAGTTAGTACCATCTCAAATCTATTATTATCCAATATCAAACAGGATTTCCTCTCACTCCCTCTTTTCATACTTTTTGCAGTTTTTGCACTTTTGTATGTAAAAAAACATTCCGTTCCAATTTTGATTACTTTATTCTTACTGGTATCAGTCTCACTTTTTATTGGATATATATCGTTTTTCAAACTGGCTTTATTGTTTTTTCTGATTATCGCGCTTGTTAGGAGAACTAAATTAGGGTATTTTTTCTTGGCAACGCTTGCTGGACTAACGATCACATATTTTTATTTTTATGGGTACGAGCAGTTACTTACTAATACGACACGTTTTACTTGGGTTGGTAGTTACCCTGCTACATTATTTAGCTCTCTAAATTATGCTCTATCACATAATTATTCCTCGTCCTCAATTCTTGTAGACGCTACTGTACTAGGTTTGATTATTTCCGTGACATTATTTTCTATTTCCAAAGAGAAAAAATTCTACGAAAAAGTTTCTACGTACCTCTTGATTGGTTTTTTTGTTTTGGGGATGTTAGACAGCGGGTTGGTTCGTACCCGTTACGTGTTTGAGGTTTTTATATTGCTGTTTGTAATTTCAGGTTGGGGAATCGAAAAGTATTTTAAGGGGAAAGTAAAAGTTTATGCACAGCTAATCTTATACTTTCTAATTCTTATAAACGGTATGGTTGGATACGGGTACTTTCTTAAATTTGTGTTTGCGTATGGAAGTATAAGCGACAAGATTGTAGAACTGGCATCAGGAGAAGAATTTTTATTGCTTGAGCGGCATCCTATTCAACCATTCGTACGTAAAGCCGGCCATTTTAGTAATTTGAATAACATTCACCCGGTAAATATTTCTTATCCGGAAACCTTCGATCATGCTGCAATAGATTACGATATTTTGGCAAAGGATGGTTCCTTTACTGATAGAAGTGAGGATCAGATCATAAGTGTCTTGGTAGAATTGCCTATTAACAAGTACATATATGTATATTCCACCAGCGATTCTTATTACTTTGATCCCGAGCTAACTATTGTAAAAACTCTTACCGAATATTGCAGTGAAGTATCATACGATTCCGTGGATCGAACTAATATTCTTTCTTTTGAGCAATGTGGGTCAAATTAGGAAAACTAAACGAACTAAACGCGCCTATAAATCCTAATGCAAAGCCTGCAATGATATCCAGTAGATAGTGTTCTCCTGTTAGTACTACAGAAAAAGCAACCATCATCGGGACAACAAGACTTAACAGATATTTTCTCCCAAATTTTAATATTAGAAAGAATGAAGTAAACGCTGTCCATGCAGTATGGAGTGAGGGGAAGGCTGCAACCGGATTTCCATAAACTAAATATTTATAGATCGAAAATTTTGAGAAGCTTCCCATTATAGTGTTGTGATAGATAGGGCGTTGAATATTTATTTCCTGAGTTTTTTGAACGTACCATGGGGGTGCTGTAGGAAATACAAAATAGAAAAATAATCCTATGTAGCTAATTATTAGAAACTTTTTGCAATATTCTTTAAATAAATTCCTTTTATATAGCCAAATAAGAAATGCCACCAAAAAGGAATAGTAGAAAAAGCTGCTGTAAAAGAACAATGATATGTTGAGCACAAGAACGTTATTTAACAACATGTTTTGAAGAAATACCGTGGGAAGGGGGTTAATCAACGCGCTTTCCCACTGGTGGATCAGAAACAGTGTTTGGTTAAAGAAGGGAGACATATCGTCGGCGATGCCTCTAAGGAATTCATATAAAACGACTAAGCCTATAAAAGGTACCCACTCTTTTAGAAAAGTTTTGGCGCCAAGTTTCTTATATATCAAAATTAATACGAAAAATTGAATGAAGATGACCTCCGGAGTAGCCTTTATCACAAAAAGATTAAATAGGGATAGGTATAGAATAAGTATTAACAGGCCGAGGTTTTTCGTCTTTTTAAGATCTGTTTTCGTAAAGTTTGTAATCATACAATTTTGATTCTCTCACAAGTCAAATCTATAAACATTGTAGTGTATAATAAATACATGAGCATAGGACTATTTTCATC
>CAYMCX010000027.1:3848-4585 GCA_964389145.1 uncultured Candidatus Saccharibacteria bacterium | reverse complement strand
TCATCATTTATTAAAGAGCCCCCAAAGACAAGTTTTGATGGCGAGGATCCGGACGAAAAAGTTCTTTATGTTTTGAGACGAGCATTTATTACCAATCTTTGGTGGGTTGCTTTGGTAATATTTTTAGGTGCCATGCCTGTATTCATTGGCGCATTTTTGTTAGTTTTAGAAGGTCAGTTTCCTGGTTTTGCCTCTCCCCAACTTAGTTTTAACATCACAGCTTTCTGGTACTTGTTTTTGTTTGGTTTTGCCTTCGAAAGATTTTTAAATTGGTACTTTAACGTTTACATCATCACGGATCACAGAATTATAGATATGGATTACTACAGTCTCTTTGCACGTTCAGTCGCCGTTGCTCCGCTTAGAAATATAGAAGATATATCTTATAAAGTGTCAGGTTTTTTCGGATCGTTTTTTAACATAGGCGATATTATCATTCAGACAGCTGCAGAAAGACCACAATTTGAATTTGAGATGGTATCAAATCCTTCAAGGGTTCATGATATTCTTTCGGACTTAGTTAAGGAGGTAAGACGTGTCATTAGATAACTTGGACTTAATGAACAGTTTGATTTCCGGAGAAGGCTTTGGTGCTTTATTAAACGTGCTTGTCATATTTCTGGAATTAATTTACGTTCTATATGCTTTTCTAATGGTACGTACGGTTGGAATTTTAAATAGAGTATTTCACACAATACCGTCCCCGCTCTTTGTGATGATTTCGATAATTCATTTGG
>CAYMCX010000027.1:225-3838 GCA_964389145.1 uncultured Candidatus Saccharibacteria bacterium | reverse complement strand
ACTAAGCTTCTGATGATACATAAACTTACTGCCAAAGTTCAAAAAATTAATCCCACCTTACCCACTTCTGCGCGTGGGTTTTCCAATTGTTTTGTTATTGAACCAGAAGACCATGCAACTTTGGAGAGGCGAGGAACTGTATATACCGTTTTTGATATTTCCAGTTCTGAAGAATTTGACACAGCTCTGGTTTCAAAAGTAGTAGGCGATGTTTTACATGATTCTTATTACCAGTCTGAAAATATTTCTCCGGTTCAATCTTTAGAGAAATCTATTGTTGAGGTTAGAGACCGTGTCACAAAACTTACTAACGAATCTATTCGAATGAAGGATTCCACAGTTGAGTTTAATATTTTGTCAGGAGTTTTATGGGGCAACGTTTTATATGTTGTTTCCTATGGAGATATGGCAAGCTTCTTGATGAGGGATGGCCAGATTAAACCTATAAATGCAAATAGCGAGGGACACTTTACCGCGGCGTCCGGCGTTGTAAAAAACGATGATGTAATTGTCTTTTCTACCAAGCCTTTTGTTGATCACATTTCTCCCGACCAACTTTTTGATATGTCGGTTCAAACTGGGGACCTTCCTTTGCAAGCCTCCTCCCTTCTTTTAAAAATAGTTATAGACACAAGTTTTTCTGATGCTGAAGTTGTAGATTTTGGAATGAAAGAAGAACCTGCTAAGAAACCGTTGAAGAGTTCTGTTTCAAGTGCGCTTGGGTCGTTTTCAAACTTGCTAAAGAAAAAAGATAGAGTGGAAAAAAAGCCTGAGGTTGTAGCACCGTATGCTGAGAACGGTTTTGCACAGCCTTTGCACAGAAAATTTGAGTTGAAGTTAGGAAAAAAATATGGAAAGAAAGAAAAGGTAACTTCAATAATTGCAATTGCAGGTGTTCTTTTACTTGGTTCAATATTTATTACCGCAAAGAATAACAATAAGAAGGGTGACGATGTGTTGCCGGCTTCATCAGATGCCTCAAAAGTTTCTGACGTATTCCAAGATACTCCAGAGGCAAAAACTCCCGAAATTGATACTTCAAAAGATTCTGAATCTAAAATTAGTAGAATTTCTTCGGAGGTTTTGTATGATATTAAACTTGTGGATCCCGCCTCAAATCCTACAGGCATTGAAGTGACCGACGATTCAATACTTGTATATGATTCTGGCCTGAAGAAAACTTTTGCTTCAGAATTGGCAACTCCAAAATTTGTTGTGTCTGATAAAGCTTATGAAGATAAAGGAATATCAGCCTCGTATTTGGGAAACACTTATTCCTTGTCCGGGGATACTATTACAAAAACAACCACAACCGGAGAAAAGTCTACCTGGGCGCAGAGTTCTTCTTTGGTGGATGGAAAATCTATTGCAATTGATATGTCCATATATGTTCTAAAGGCAGATGGCTCTTTGCTGAAATACCTAAGAGGTGTTCAGGAAACTTTTGAAATTGCAGGATTGGACAAAGGTTTGTCATCCCCCGTTCAGGTGATCGCGGACTACGATTTTGATAACGTGTATGTGGCTGACGCGGGAAATCAAAGAATTGTCATTTTAAACAAAGAAGGTGTGGTTCAAAAGCAGATAATTAACAGCGATTTAGGTGTTTGGTCGGAAATTAAGGGAATCGCTGTAACGTCCGATGAAAAGGCAATCTATGTTTTATCGGGCAGTCGTGTGTTTAAAGTTGACCTTTAGATCTTATAGTGTAAAGTATGTGCATACGCTCCCAGTGAAGTCTTGACCAATTTGGTTTCGCGCCGTAGAATGGCATTCGTTCCTCAATGAACGGGAAAGGGATTGATGTTAGAACAACGATACATCAAAGAACATTTAGAGAGGTCTGTATGTTATAAGTGTGGTGGGAGTCTCGTGGACGCCAAGCTAATGACTATTAGTGAAGCCCCGCTTGCCTTTTTGGCCCATGCGGTGTGTCCAAAGTGTCAGGGACAAACGATGGTGACAATAACGGCACTGGGCTCTGGAACAATACCTTTGGTTTCGGATCTAAATATTGAGGAAATCAAGAAGTTTATGTTCGAAAAGAGCATAACTTATGACGAAGTATTAAGTTTACATAAAAAGTTACAAAAAGCTTCTATATGGAAATTATTGCACAGAAAAGAAAAGAACTCGGCAAAAAAGTTAAAAGCTTAAGAGATTCACGATGTATTCCGGCTGTTATGTTTGGAAAAGGTCTTGAGTCTATTCCCCTAACCCTAGATTTAAATAGGTTTATAAAGGTTTTTAGTGAAGCCGGAGAAACTGCTTTGGTTGATATTAACGTTGATGGAATCAGTACAAAGGTTTTGATTAAAGATGTGCAATACGATCCGGTTAAATCTACCCCTATTCATGCTTGTTTACACAAAGTTAACCTAAAAGAGAAAATTGAAGCGAATATCCCGGTTGAGATTGTAGGAGCAGAGGAAAACCCGTTAATTAAGAGTGGCGAAGGCTTGGTTTTGGTTCTTTTAGACGAAATTACTGTTGAAGCTTTGCCTGCAGACTTGCCTTCTAACTTTACAGTGGATGTTTCTGGAATTACCGAACTTGGTCAGGGTATAACAGTAGCTTCTTTGCAGTATGACAAGGAAAAAGTCGAAATTACCGACCAGGAACCAGATGAATTGGTAGTTAAGATAGATAAAGCTGAAATGGAAGAAATCGTTGAGGAAGTCAGCGAAGAAGAGGCTTTGGCTCAGGTACAGGCGACAGAAGAGCTTAGTGACGAGGAAAAAGCCGCCAGAGAAGCTGCCGCCGCTGAAGGCAAAAAGGAAGAGAAAAAGTAGGTTTTTAGTAAAAAATAGGCTTGAGATTAAGCAAAAACTCCCGTTCCTATACCCGTTTTCACACCTATTATAATTTGATTTTATTAATCCTATAGTGTATATTATTCGCACGGAGAGTTAAGTTCAGCGACAATACAAATTCAAATTTCACACAACTGAATAGCTTGCGAAAGGAGAACAAGAGGCACCTAGAAAATGGGTGTTATTCCTGTTTTCAGCACTTTTCAATCAAAAAATTCCTTATTCAAAGGAATAATAAACCTAGACTAGACAACGAAAGGAAAGATGGAGGTTAAAAGCAATGAAGACGATTTGGAACTTGGTAAAGTGGGCTGTTGTTGCCTTCGTAGTGCTAGCGGTAGTCATACCGTTTGTGGTACGTACGCTGGTGAACAATGGTTCGGACATCGCGGTAAGTATTTCCGTGGTGCCCAAGTTTGGCCCTTCTATGGCCCGTTCCTTTATGGGATGGGTTTACACACAGAAGGCAACCCTCGGCATAACCGAAGACGCTACTCCGGCTTCTGAAAAATTGGTTGAGGGATTAAACGGCATCGCAGACGTTGCCCCGAAGATTGCATCTCCGCTGGTGAGTTTGGCCGGAAGCCGTGAAGTTATCCTTCTGCTGATTGGCAGCGTGCTGCTGATTGCGGGGGTTAATATCTACCGGCGAGGAGGGTTAACCCATCTGTTCGGATCCATGGGCAAGAGCATGTCAACACCTGTTGGCATAGCCACCATGGTTTTCGGCGTTCTGCTTTTGATCCTGGTTGGGTGGTCGTGGATGGTTGGCTGGGACCGCGCTTTCGAAGCGGTCAAGC
>CAYMCX010000027.1:0-215 GCA_964389145.1 uncultured Candidatus Saccharibacteria bacterium | reverse complement strand
TTTTACGATATGGATGCCCAGTGCTGCCTCCCTACCGATCGTTCGGGAAACTGCAATTTTACGCACGGTGGCCGAACAAGGTGCGTACCTCTCGGCCTTGCTAAGTCCGGACACTGCAATGGTATCGTCGCTGGTAGTAGGTCTAGTGGCGGCGGGACTAGTGTTGTTTCGGATGACGCCAATCTTCGACGATGGTGAGAACGGGAAAGGTGGAA
>CAYMCX010000026.1:6269-9635 GCA_964389145.1 uncultured Candidatus Saccharibacteria bacterium | reverse complement strand
CGAGCCTCGCTTAAATGACTTACCTGTTCGCCGCTTAGATACACATGCCCCTCGGTTGGGGTATCTAATAAACCCATAATATGCATCAGAGTCGATTTACCGGAACCGGATTTACCAACGATGGCAACAAATTCACCTTTCTCAATATCCAAACTAACGTTTTTTAACGCGTCAATATTTGTACCGTCAATATGGTAGGACTTGGTTACATCTTTAACTTGTAAAATTGGGACGCTCATTTTATAAATGCCGCTTTTGAACCCTCTTTGAGGACTACACCACTGGCACCGGGAATTACCATTCTACCCTCAATTTGAGTTTTTATTTCGGTGTACAAATCTCCTTCTAAACCAACTTCAATATAGGTCTTTTGAATAGTTTCATTCTTAACTGTCCAAACATAGGGATTTTCGTTTTCATCAAAAAATATCTCGTCAAAAACTAAAGCACTAACCTCGCCATCAGTCTGTTCGACGACAATGTCAGCGTCCCCGGTCATGCCAAGTACCAAGGGTAGGTTGTTTTCATTTGGTAGGTTAACTTTAACGTTAAAAACCTCGTTACCCGCTGCGTTAGTACTAATTTGAAGCGGAAGTTCGTAAACGGTCATTCTGGCCAATTTCAATTGACCCAATATCCTCCTGGTCAAGCTCAATTTCAAAAGTCATTTTCGCAAGATCAGCAATCTTTATTACAGAAGCACCAGCTGCTACAACATCTCCCGGTTCTAAGATTACGTCAACAACCGTACCGCTTATCTTTGAGTAAATATTTGTATTTCGAATTTGTGCTAGGTACGCATCGTAAGAAGCCTGAGCCTGACTTACCTGCTCATCTAGTGTTCTAAGTTTGATTTCATATTCAACCTCACCACCGGCTGCATCTTTATTGTCCTCGTATTGTTCTACAAACAAATCTCTATTTCGAAGTACAATATCCCTGGCATCCTTGTAAGACTGTGCCGTATTTGAAATTACACCTTTGTTTAGCGTTGCAATTAAATCACCTTCTAAAACTGATTCTCCTTCCTTTACTAAAATGGAGACAATTTGCCCTGCGCTTGGGAAAGACTCGTCACTGGAGCTATCAGAAGTTACAGCTCCTGTTGCGGATACCGTTCTTGCTACCTTAACATTCTGTAAGAAAACTTCCTTAACAGGCAATGTAGAGCTTTGTTTTTTAAGCATAAGAACAACGCCGGCAACCAAAACGATAATTATCAGTGGAATTAAGATTTTTCTCTTACGTTTTAATGTGTTTAATAACATATAGTTTATCCTCTAAAGATTATATCCTTTTTTGAAAGCAAAGTGCACGAAACTATATTATACGCCATGTATGCACGTGATATGATTATAGTATGTTAAGTCTATTCCACACCCATCACCCGCTAAGGCACGCTAAGAGTTTTAGATACGCTTTCCAGGGACTTTTCCACGCACTAATAAATGAACCTAACTTTCGTGTCCAAATAGTTATTACAATTATAGCTTTAGTTTTGGGGAGGCACTTTCGAATTTCAAACATTGAGTGGGGACTTTTAATTCTTTCACTTGGTGCACTTCTGGCAGCAGAAATGACAAATACCGTTGTGGAAGAGCTTATAGATCAACTTATCAAGGAATATCACGAGGGGGCAGGAATAATTAAGGATCTGGCGGCAGGTTTTGTTTTAACTACGGGAATTACTGTTTTAGCGATATTGGTCCTAATTTTTGCACCGCATCTAGGTTAGTCAAATTTTTTATTGAGAAATATAAGAATTCCAAGGTAAAACAAGCCAAAGAAATAACCACCAATTACATCTTTTAGATAATGAGCCCCAAGCGCTATTCTTGACGCTCCTACTAAAACTATAAAGTACACGCAAATCCAAAATACAACCATTCTCAAAAGCTTATCCAGCTTTTTAAGCTTAAAAACTAAATACAGTATAAACCCAAAAAAGACAGTATAAAAAAGCACGTGACCGCTTGGAAAGCCATAAATATCAAAACGAGTGTAGTATTCCAGGTCGGCAGTTAGAGGCCTGTCAGAAAGAAAAATTCCCTTTAAAAACTGAGCGTACATAAAACTTAAAGTCCCTATTATAGTTAGAACAGCTTCTTTTCGGTAACCTTTACTCATTAGAAAAACAAAAACAAGTAAAACCGTAGGAACCGTTAGATATCTAATAGTCCCAAATGCACTTACGGTATTAAGCTGGGTTATTATAAAACCGTTTATATTTAACATCATTTAAAAAAGTAAATCTTAGATACTTCTCTTCCCATGGAATCATAATAGATTTTGATAGGAGAGTTCACTTTTAGTAACGGAGTAATTCTCTCGCTGTTAACTGCTATGGTAAAACTTTGAGGATTAACAATGAATACATATAAATTCGCCCAATCACCACTTTTCTGGATCTTTACATAGTGTCTTGAGATGGAATCACGTTCGTTTGTGGAATAGTAGCCGTTTGTAGGCGCCGTCTTAACATATTCAGAGATCTCCTCCCAATGCCTGTAATAAGGAAACCCAAATAGACTAAGATGAAAATGCGACGAGGGCCTTGGAAATGTAAACATCAAAAACTTCTCGTTCTCCCATGGATATTCGTACTTGTGATCAACGTATATTTGGTAAGACTGAGCAAACGTGAAAGCAAAAGCAACAAACAGGCCAAAATATATTGCTGCATTACGTAGTTTCCCGGGAATAAATTTAAATCGGTGGATTGTAGTTTCAACGAATGCAACCCCTACCCCTACAAAAATGAATAACGGTACAAAATATGTGTAAATGTGGGTTCCGGGAATGTTTACCAATAACTCAAGAAAAATTAAGGGGCAAAGAAACCATAAAAGTAAGAAAATATATTTAACATTCTTTGAAAGTCCCTTTAGTAGAAGTGCGCACGAAGATAAGACACCTAATATTGTTAAGCCAATATAGATATGAATCATATAGATTGGCTGATAAACCCTAAACAGGTAAATTGAGCTGGATAACTTTCCTCCTGTACCTTCCACGCGACCTCGCCAGTAGCTTAATGTTGCATCACTGATAGAAAGTACAAACGGTACATAAAAAAACGCTAGCATTATCACGAATACAAAAACACCTGCCCAAAATTCCTTCTTTCTGATGTCTTTGATTAGTAAAATAAACGCAAATGGTGCGATAAATATGCCGTCATAGTGAGATAAAATTGAAAGTGCCCAAAAGAAAAACCCCCAAACATACTTTTTTAGCGAAAACATATACAACGCTAAAACCATAAATAGGATCACGTAAGACTGATACTGCACAATTCTAGAAAACGCGATGAAAAAGCCATTTGTTGCAAAGAAGAAGCTTGAAGTTATTAAAAATGCAGTTAAA
>CAYMCX010000026.1:0-6259 GCA_964389145.1 uncultured Candidatus Saccharibacteria bacterium | reverse complement strand
AAGCTTGAATAAAAAGCTACTTTCTCGCCAAAATGAAATTTAACAAGTTTGTAAAAGAAAAATACCGCTAAAAACCCTGCAACTGCAAAAGGAAATCTCATTAGAAATTGGTTGGAGTAATCAGGATTAAGTGGTTTTAACGCTGCGGTAACAAGAAACTGTACAGGTCCTTTTCTCTGATCAAAAAGATATTCGGCTATACTTTGACCGGGTGCCGGATTATATAAAGCTTTAATTTCATCACCTTGGAAATCAGAGTAGCCTAGATTAATAAATCTTAATGCTGCTGCAACTACCAGTATGAGTATGAATGGAGCAAGTGGCCTAAATTTTGTGATGAGTGACTTTGCTGAGTATTTCTGCTTCACAATAATCATTATACAAAAATTTGGTTAGAGGGAATATACCGATAGTTCGTTCATTGCACGGGTTACTGAAATAAATGCTTTTTTCGCGTCCGGAAAAGTATGAACTTTATCAAGATTTAAGCCCATAACGTACACTTTTGCAAATTCCAAGCCCTTAGAATCCTCAAACTGCACTAAGTAAACACCGTTTGGAAGGTATGTAATCTTTTTTTTGCTATCTAATACAATAAACCTATCGTCCGGTAAGTTTAATTTACGAATTTCCTCTTCAGTGCGTTTCAACAAGTTCTTATCAAATACAATCACACCAACACTCTTCTTTAATTCCTTAGTATCATCCACAAGCGACTTTGAAAACTGTTCAAACAACTTGTCCTCAGATTCAAACTTTACTATCTCAGGAGGATTTCCTTTTCTGTTGATGGATTTTGGTAGGTAAGTTTGCGTGTATGGGCTTAAGATCTCATTTGCTAAATCTATAATAGGCTTTGTGCTTCTATAATTTGTGTCTAGTTCGAAGGTGTTTGCTTTTTTGGCTTCCGGCACAACTTTAGAGATGTCATCCCAATTTGAAAGTCCACTAACCTCGAAAGACTGGTTAAGGTCCCCTAAGATACAAAATCTGCCGTTTAATACAAACTTACTAAGGACCAGATACTCGAGCACACCAAAATCCTGCCCCTCATCTACAACGCAATACTCGTACTTACGCGTGTTTTTAAGCCCTACAAGTTCTGAGTATACAAACATATAAATTAATGTGTCTAAATATCCCATTTTTCCGTTGACCGGCAAGGATAGCTTTTTGCATAATTCGTTTAGTGTTGTTTCCTTAATACTCAGACGTACTTTTTTAAGCTTATTTACTAACTTTTTCAAACTCTTGATATTTTCTCTAAATGTATAAGAACGTGTGGAATTGGGGTATTCCTTCAAATAGCCTTTTTGAAGCTCTAATTCCTCTTCCAACTCCTCCAATAATTCTGAAAAGTTTTCGTAAACGGGGATCTTTCGGTTGTAAATATAGCCTGCCCAAACAGTAAACTCGTCCTCAGACAGAATCGCATTAATATCTGCCTCGTACTTATCGTGTAGTTCCAAAATTTTCTCTCTTATCGCGCGGATTTGATCTAAGCCAAAAGAGGCGATATCAGGATTTAAATCTAAATCTATATCAAGTCCCAATTCCTCTCTAAATACGAGATTATAAACTAACTCCCTTAAAGACTTGTAGCTAACATCAAAAATTCCCAGTTTTGGAAATAGGGTTGAGAGATACCCAATCAATATTTGGCTTTTTGCAACTAAAATAGATCTTTCCGGATGAATTAGCTCGGGAAAATTAAAGAAAATATGAGAAAGTTTGTGTATGGCAACAGTACTTTTACCACTACCAACACTTCCCTGAACAATACAAATCTGCCTTGGATCTGCCTCAATAATATCAAGCTGTGACTCTTGAATTGTTTCGACAATATCTTCCAAAACTCCACCGGTTCTGTGCTCGATTTTACTAACAATAATATCGTTTTCGTCAAACTGAATATCATTGTTGTAATATTTGAGAAGATTTGCGTTATCAATCTCATACGTTCTTTTTAAAGTAAGGTCTCTTGTTTGAATACCATCCGGCGTGTCGTATGAAACATTTTTCTGGGGATACCTGTAGCGGTAATACACCGAGGCAAGTTTTGCTCGCCAATCTATTATAAGGGGTGTTTTCTCTGTGTAGCCAAATTTTCCGATATAAAAAGGCTTAGACTCTTCAGTACCTTCCTTTAAGTCGATTCTTGAGAAATAGGGCTCCTTAAGTAGAGAAGTAAATTCCTCAAGTCTTTTATATTTATCTTTGAAATTGAATGCGGAGTGCTTCTCCTGAAGCTGCTCCATTAAAAATAGTAAGTCGTGGGGCTCTGCCTGGGGATCTTCTCTTAGATCTTTTAATCTATCCAAAGTCTGCGCACCAATAACTTCCATAGACTTTTCCAGCTGTACTTTAGCCGTAGAAAGGGTATCTATAATCTGGGAGAGATGGTTCTTTTCTAATCCGAATGTTTTTGGATCCATAAGTCAAAGCTAAAGCCTAAAAATCAGGCCTTGCTACATGGGACCTGAGTTTAGGCTAGTAAATAACCTTCTTTAGCGATCAATACAATGTATTCTCCTTTTTCCTTGATTTCGTGATTTGCCAAGATATCGGATACAGGTTTGGTAATTACGCTTTCGTATACTTTGGTCAGGTCTTTAACAAGACAAACTGTACGATTTCCCAAAGTTTCTTGAACTTCTTCAAGCAATCTTTTTACTCTATAGGGCGACTCGTAAATTGTCAATGTAGCGTCCAACAAACCGTATTGAAGAAGTAAATCCTTCTTCTGTTTATCTGATTTTGGCAAAAAGCCTAAAAATATGAATTTATCTGTTGGAAGACCCGAGATACTCAAAGCTGCTGTTACAGCCGAAGGCCCAGGAACTGTAAGTACTTGAAACCCAGCACTTCTTACTTCTCGTACTAGTTTAAAACCGGGATCTGAGATAAGTGGCGTACCGCTGTCGGAAACAAGGGCAAGAGATTCACCGTTTTTCAACCTTTCAATTATATTAGGAAATATCCTGTCGTGATTTTGATCCCTATAAGAAATTTGAGAGGTCTTTATACTAAATTTCTGTAACATCAAAGGCGGTTGTACCTTGATAAACTTTATCAGTTTCACGTGTGTCTTCGGATAAAATCAGGGATACAGTCCCTAGTGTAGAAACTGCCCGATAGGTAATGTCATCTAGATTACCTATCGGTCCTGCTACTATATATAGTATTCCTTCATTCACAGTTAAAGCCTATTTCTTAAGCAACGATTCAATAGCTGCAGATACTACTTCGTATGGTACGGCACCTTTAAGCTGTTCAATGTCGCCTGTTTTTATGTTTAGCAAGAAGTTTCCTGGTGTACCTGTGACGCCTGCTTTAATACCACTCTGGTAATCAGCACTTACTATGGAAGCCATTTCGTTACTGTCTAAGCAAGTTGCAAACTGAGCGGCATCAATGCCCATTGCTCCTGCAATCTTTTTCAACTCCTCAACGTTAACTTCTGTTGTAGTTGCTGCCATTTTGTCGGCGAATTCCCAAAATTTAGTGTTTCCTCCAAGTTTGGCGATACATTCGGAAGCCTCGGCTTGTTTCTGTGCGTTAGGGTGTATCTGTGACAATGGGAAGTGTCTGTATACCCACTTTACTTTACCTTTATAAGAATCTAAAGCTTTCACAGCTGTTTCGTGGAAAGTTCTGCAGAATGGGCATGAAAAATCAGAGTATTCGACTAAAACTATATTGGCGTTGGCATCTCCTCTAACGTGGTCCTTGTCGCTTGGTTTGGCTAGATCGGGCTTTTTTGCAACAGTACCTGTGCCTGGATTGGCGCCATTAGCAGCTAAATTCTTTTCCACGTTGTTGGCACCTGGTATTTCAGAAATCAAACCTTTTTCGTACATCTGTACTTTGGTCCAAAGTCCTCCAACATAAAATGCAACACCTGCGGAAATAAGTACTAATAAGTAAATAAATAAGTTTCTTTTAACTGAACCTAATATTGTTTTGTATGTATTATTTTCTTGCATTGTAATAATGTAGCGGAATTTACAAGTTGCGTCAATTTATTGGTATCTATACCTAAATCTATAAAACCTGAATGTTGGCACCCAAACTCTTATATGTCTCGATAACTTGGGGGTAACGTCTTTTTAAAATATCAACGCCTGATATTGTTGTCTCAACTGGATCGGCAAGACTGGCTATAAAGATGGCTTTGCAAGCCTGAATTATGCTTGGCGCCACAACCTTACTATTTTTAAAATGTATAGGACCGTGAACAATAACTCTTTGAGGATCCGCCATGAATATATTTGCTCCCATGGAGTTTAATTCACGAACAAAATCAAGCCCAGTTTCGTACATCCAATTTTGTATCAGCAAATCTCCTTCTGTTTTACACGCCAGTGTAACTATTACCGGGAGTACATCTACAGGAAAGCCAGGCCAAGGTCTGGGCACAAATTTTGGTAAATTTTCGCCTGCTAAGGGCATTCCGGAATTTTTTAAATCAATAAATAATCTACCATTACTTTTTACTTTTAAATCGGCACCAACCTCTTCGATACTGATATTAAATTTTCTAAACCACTCGACCATACCACCCACCACTCCCCTGATATTTGAGTTTTTTAGTGTGATCTCACCTCCGGTAACTGCTGCAGCTGTTATTAAACCGCCAATATCAACAAAATCTGGTTCCGGCGTAAAATCTCCGCCAAGAAGCGTTTTTTTACCGGTAATTTCCACTCTGTTGGAACCGATGCCGTTAATTTTTACGCCCATAGAGGATAATAACTGTAGTAATTGAGTGACATGTGGCTCACAGGCGCAGTCAGTGATTGTGAAAGAAGCCTCAGTTCCTGCGGCATATAAAAATAGGTTTTCTGTACCTGTAACGCTTGCCTCAAACTGCCAAATATCGTATGTACTCTGTTTATTTTTGGGAGATTTAAATACCACGTAACCATCTTCAAAGGAAACAATAACGCCCGCTTTAGCAAATGAATCGATGTGAGCAGATATGGATCTTTTTCCTAAAACGCAGCCTCCGGGAACAGGAATCTTGGCAATTCCAAATCTGGCAATTAAAGGCCCTGCAAACATGACGGAAGCTCGGATAAGATTTCCTAACTCTTTATCAACCGTGTATGAACTCATACCCTTACACGTAATTTTAATTTCTGAGTAGTTGGAACTATCCACAGAGGCACCAAGCATCCGTAGCATTTCCAACATTTTTGCTACATCAGAAGTTTTTGGCATATTCCGATAAACAACCGTTTCGTCGGTTAAGATGCACGCAGGGAGCGCAGACATTATTGCATTTTTATTTGGTACGGGAGTAACGATGCCTTTTAGTGGATTTCCGCCGGTTATTTTTAAAATATCGGTCATACTAAATTAAATTGCACGAACGGGAAACGATTACTTTTTAACCACAGGTTACTTCAATTTTTGAACTTCTTTATGGAGTGTATGTTTTCTGAGTTTTGGATTGTACTTCATTAACTGAAGTTTATCCGGAGAATTGATCTTGTTTTTTTGGGAAACATAAGAGCGCATACCGGTTTCGGTGCATTCAAGAGCTATTATAAATCTATTTCCCTTTTTCTTTGCCATAGCCGAACAAATATACTAAAAATAACGGAAAAAGGCAAGGGTAAGCCAAAATCACGTAAATCATTGATATTCTAATGCTAACTGGTTAAAATGAGCCAAGTATGACTGTTTATGACTTCGATAAAATAGAAAACAAATGGAAAGAAAAGTGGTTTACTGACAACATTTATGAAGCTGTAGATTTTTCCCCTAAACCAAAAAAGTACATATTGGCAGAATTTCCCTATCCGTCAGGAGCAGCTCTTCACGCAGGGCACATGATGAGATACACGGTCCCAGACACTTACGCGCGCTTCTTAAGAATGCAGGGCTATAACGTACTATTTCCTATGGGGTGGGACGCTTTTGGTCTCCCTGCAGAAAACTACGCTGTAAAAACTGGCATACATCCGGCTGTTACTACGAAAAAAGCTATAGATTCAATGAAAACGTCACTTCAAAGAATGGGATACGGTATCGACTGGAAACGAGAGATTAGCACGATAAACCCGAAGTACTATAAATGGACCCAGTGGCTCTTCTTAAAATTCTATGAAAACGGACTTGCAGAAAGAAGAGAGGTTCCCGTATGGTGGTGCGAAAAACTAAAGACGGTACTAGCCGACGAAGAAGTTATTTCCGATAAACAAGGTAACAAGATTTCAGAGCGTGGGGAACACCCTGTAGAAAAAAGAAATCT
>CAYMCX010000025.1:0-9712 GCA_964389145.1 uncultured Candidatus Saccharibacteria bacterium | reverse complement strand
CCACAGTGTTGGTAGAAAACAGGAATGTGGCGCAAACCTGTTGTCCTGGTTGGGATTCTGGGAAAGTTACTACTTTTACTTGTAGGCCCAAGCTTTCTTCTACCGCGACCTCTTTGTATAAGGTAGGGATTGGCTTGTAGACCACAGGTAGGAATACTTGGTATGTCGTTGGTTGCGGTTCTTGGTAGTCATAAACTAGCCCGAGCTCCGCGGTTCCGTTGGCCATTTCTTGACTCCAGACCCAGACCTCTCCGGCTACGACATCGCGTGTGAACGGGGTGATTTGCCAGGCCAACTCGCCGGTTTTGGTGTAGACATCAACGGGCTCACCGTCTAACATCAGGTCCCCGTCAAACGTCCACCCGTGGGTGAAATTCACTGTACCGGTAAACGGAAAGGTCATTTCCAGGATCCCAGTGTCTCCGGGATTACCGTTCCAGCTGAAGACCTTGACCTGCCCATCTCCCAATCCCATCTCAACTGTTTGGGTATACGTGTCATGGGGGAGCGCCTCCACGGTGACTGACACAGTGGTTGACATGCCGAAATCGGCTATGTCTAGCGTGATCAACTTCTCCCCGGGAGTTTCCCAACCGGCTTCAATCACGTCCTCGAACTGGTCGCCGCTGGTGCATTCACCAGGAATCGGCTCCAAATCCGTCAGATACCAAACCCATTGAATTGGGCAGATATCTGGCCACTGTCCAGTCATACTAGCCACGTATGTGGTTGTTACACCAACTGTGGTTGTTACTGGACCTTCCACCGTTAGAACGGTAGGTGTGAACTTGTACCAAATACCGATTTCCGAGCCTGTTTGCAGGAAAGTGGGGTAAAATTTCAGATTCCCGCCTTCCGCAACACCAGTTTGCCATGGGGCTAACTGGGGTGCTAACTCCTCCGGATCGTAGAAAATCGGCAGCTCAATGGTTCCAAGCTTAATCGGTGCCGTGAAAACCCAGCCGGCCAAAATTTCGAACTCACCGTCTGCCGGGGCTTCGACCAGCTCGACGCAGCCTTCCGTGGTTCCGGCTGACCAGGATTTGAATACAAAGCCTTCGCCTTCTACCATCTGGAACTGGTCACAAACGATTGAGTTCATGCCG
Source organism: uncultured Candidatus Saccharibacteria bacterium (assembly GCA_964389145.1). Classification (GTDB taxonomy): domain Bacteria; phylum Patescibacteriota; class WWE3; order UBA101185; family UBA10185; genus CAYMCX01. The sequence continues at coordinate 8,606 of CAYMCX010000025.1, read as the reverse complement.
TCATCGGAGTTTTCCATAGCAGCAGCAGTTCCGACGAGTGCACTGGCAGCCAATACGGCGGCCAGTAGGGTTGCAAATGCAACCAGAATTCTTGTTTTCAAAGTGCACATTTTGCTTTCCTTCCTTTCGAGTCTTGCCAATGTAGTGGGTTTAATTCCTTGCTTATGATAACTCCTATTATACCCCATAGCAAGCAAAATAGCAATCCAATGCTCAACTGCAGCTGAATTAAACGGTATTAGCAGGTAACCCCATAGCCTTGACAATCGGTATTACTTCGGTTATAATAACCACAATTAAGGCCTTATATATTAGGCTTTATTTGTACTTATTTTTCCTGCCAAAAGGTTAAAACTATGTTAAACAAACTTAAAAAGTTCATATTACCTTCTATTGTTCTTGCCAGCCTTTTGGTTGCTGGAAGAATAGACGTTTTAGCTGACGAAGACTGCGAACCTGTCTACGGCGGCGGAGAAGAGTGCGATTTCGATCGTTCCTTCAGAATTACTAAAGAGGTTCGAAGACTTGGTGAAGAGGACTGGGATAGTGACGGTAAGGTCCATAACATCAAAAAAGATCAGATCGTTGAGTTTAGAGTCACAATTAAAAATAAAGGTGACATCACAACCGACGATATGAAGATGAAAGATATCTTACCTGACGAAATGGAAAGAGTAGGTGGAAGTGGCTTAACTGAGTACTTTGAAGATTTTGAGCCCGGTGATGAAAAAGAATTCATAATTGAGGCCAAAGTCAGAGATGAGGAATTCGATAGAGAAGGCGACTTTGAGGATTGTGTAACTAACAAGGCCGAAGTCTACTTCGATAAGAATTTCGAAGGATCTGCTAAAGCTTCTGTCTGCTTTGGAAAAGGAGAAATCTCCGAACTTCCTAAGACAGGTGCTGAGACTGGAATTATAAGTACAGTCGCCGGATTCGGATTAGTCGCTTTAGGAACTTTGTTAAAGAAAAAGTTAGCCTAAGCGTTACCAAGTTAATTAGTTAATTAAGGCTTTGGGCCGAGTGTAGTAGGGTTGGGTTTGCTGAACTTACGCGACCCTACTATTCTCGGCCCAACCTTGTTTTAATGTATACAATTTATTCCATGCCCCTTATCTTAAGATCATGTTTAAAAGAATTGGATTAGTACTATTAATTACTGCTGTCATCATTTCACTTAGTATCTACATAAAGGTACTTATAACTGCAAATAAAATGATTGCTCAAGACAGCAATGACGTTGTTTTGGGTGCTGATAAGACTTCTGTATTTACTGAGGTTGTAAAACCGGTATACGAAAATCCTTCTAGATTAATTATAGGTACACAATCCATGGATGTTGCGTTGGTACAAGTTGATGTTGCTCCTGATGGTACCTTAGAAGCTCCAAAAGATTGGTTTGCAGGTGGTTGGTATATTGACGGTGCAAAAGCAGGCGAACCGGGCAACTTAATAATAGATGGACACCTTGATACAAACACCGGAGCACCGGCTGCTTTCTGGAACTTGAAAAACGTGAAACCAGGTGATATAGTGACTGTCGTAGATGACGTGGGGAGGACTTTCGACTACATCGTAACGAAGAGTTTGGAAATTGACATTAATGACCCTAACAGACTTCAGATCTTTGATGAAAATAGGTTTTCTAGCGAAAACAGCAACTCTCTTGAGAGTAAAGATATAGCCCATGTTACATTAATCACATGTGCAGGTGATTGGCTTGCAGGAACTAGCACTTACAGTAAGAGATGGATTATCAAAGGTGAAATGGCAGAGTAACTTTGTTGACTCTTGATTCCAGTCGGGAGGTAGCTCGGGGCAGTGGCTATCTCTCGACTTGAGTTAAGAGATTAATGTAAGTTTGTACTTAGATTTGAAGATTTGAAAGTTAACTCTCAAATGCCTTCTCCAAAAACAATAGATATGCAAGATAAAAACTATGGAGCCTATACTCCAAATAATTCCAGCAATCAAAATCCCGTGCAGAACGGTGGTAATGGTAGTAACGGTGGTAGTGACTATTTCTCAGGTGAAACGGTTCCTGTAAGCGGTATCCTTGAGGTATTACCAGACTATGGCGTACTTAGACAGGATCAAAAAGTGGATGAAACTCTTCCTAAAGATGTTTACATTAGCCAATCTCAAATTAAGCGTTTTGCTTTGAGAATGGGCGACTTAATAACAGGACAGGCAAGGCCCCCCAAAGAAGGAGAAAGATACCTTTCTTTACTTAAGGTCGAAAAGGTCGATGGATTAGAGCCTGAGGAAGCCAGAAGAAGACCACTTTTCTCACAGCTTACCCCGATATTTCCTAATGACTGGATGCGCTTGGAGACAGAACCAAACATTATTTCTACTAGGTTAATCGATTTAGTCGCTCCTGTAGGCAAGGGTCAGAGAGCTATGATTGTTGCCCCTCCTAAAGCCGGTAAAACCTGGCTATTACAGGATATTGCTCACGGAATAACTACCAACCATCCAAAAGCAATTTTAATGGTTGCTTTAATTGGTGAAAGACCCGAAGAGGTTACCGATATGAAAAGAAAAGTTCAGGGAGAAGTGTTTGCTTCAAACTTTGACGAAAAGGCTGAGGATCAAACCAGAGTTGCAGAAATAACGTTAGAAAGAGCCAAGAGACTAGCTGAAAAAGGTGAGGATGTTGTCATTCTTATGGATTCTCTAACTAGATTAGCCAGGGCTTATAACATGGTTGTTCCTCCTTCAGGTAGAACGCTAATAGGTGTTTTTGACCCGTCCGCTTTATATCCTGCAAAACATTTTTTTGGTGCCGCAAGAAACTTTGAGGAAAAAGGTTCTTTAACCATTATTGCTACAGCACTTGTTGATACAGGTTCGAGAATGGATGATGTTATTTTCGAAGAATTTAAAGGTACAGGAAATATGGAACTTAGATTAGACCGTACCTTAGCAGAAAGAAGAGTTTACCCTTCTATTGATATTAAGAGCAGTGGTACCAGACATGAAGAACAACTTTATGAAAAGGATACTTTGGACGCTGTATTTAAGCTCAGAAGAATGGTTGACCTTTTGGATGAAAGGGAAGCTACAGAACTTGTTATTGAACGATTGAAGAAGAGTAAGAGTAATGATGAGTTTTTAAAGACCCTGCATAAGGCTTCTTAACCTGCTAAAATTCACCCATAATCTATGCTTTTTACCTTAAAACGACCAAAGTCTGAACGATTTTTTCAGCTTACTTTCCAGGGTTTCAGACCATATGGGCGGAATAAAATTGAAAAGATCGTTAACGTCCAGAAGGACTATTTTAGGGCATTTTATAAGTATTTTAGACAGAAAATTAAAAGGTTTTTCAAATTTGTACCCAGAGTTTTTCTAGAAGTAAGTAAACGGATAAGTGCTGTTAAATCCTATATTATTAGAAAATTGATATGGTCCCGCGGAAGATTGGGACGTCCCCTTGCCACTTTCGTAGTTATGTCAGCCGCATTTGCGGTTTTTATGTTGGGGGAGGTATTCAACAGTTTTAAATTTGTGAATAGCCAGGAGATCAGCTCTGACTATCTTTCTAACGTTTCAGATATTATTCCTCCGAAAAATATTGCTTTAACCTCAATTCCCGAGGGGAGAAGAACGGATCCAATCGCGTATGTCGTTGAGGGAGGGGATACTTTATATGGAATTGGTGAGAAATTTAAAGTCTCTGTCGACGCTGTTAAATATGTGAACAACCTTACGGATAGTTCGGTGTTAAAACCGGGGCAGCAGCTAACAATCCCTCCAGTATCAGGTTTAATTCATAAAGTTGAAAGTGGGGATAGTTTGCAGACAATAGCAAAGAAATATGACGTACCGGCGCAGGCAATAGCAGACTTTAACTATATACTGGATACTTCAAAGCTTGCTGTTGGAACAGAATTGGTTGTTCCGGGTGCAAAAGTTCCTCAGCCTGTGTACGTACCGCCTGCAATTCCATCCATGATCATTCCTGCTTCAGCAGCTCCAACAGGTGGCGGTTGGTGCATGTGGCCCACTTCTACTCGAATTATTACTCAGTATTATTCTTGGTATCACAATGGTATGGATATCGCTACTCCATGGGGTTCGATGCCTCCTCTGTACGCATGTGGGAGTGGTACTGTTACAAGAGCAGGTTGGGATCCATGGGGTTTGGGGCTTCATGTTAGAATAACTCACGGTGGTGGGTTTGAGACGGTATATGGCCACATGAGCAAGCTTTACGTTAGTTACGGTGATTCGGTTGATAAAGGTGAGACTATTGGCTTGATGGGCAGCACCGGTCGTTCAACGGGGCCTCATGTTCACTTCACAATATACTACAATGGGGTAGCTCAGAATCCGTTAAACTATATTAAGTAGTATTTAGATAAGGACACTTATGATTGATGTAGCAAAAATTAAAATAGAGGCCGGAGATGGCGGTGACGGAAAGGGTTCTTTTCGCCGTGAATTATACATTCCCAAAGGAGGTCCTGACGGCGGTGACGGCGGAAAAGGTGGGAGTGTTTATCTGGTTGCTGACCACAATATGGCTACATTGGTTGATTTCCATGCTAAACCAGTTTTTAAAGCTATACCTGGCGAGGCTGGCGGAAGTAAGAAGATGTCCGGTGGGGACGGCGTTGATTTATATGTGAAAGTTCCTGTAGGCACCTTAGTTTATGAAATAACTTCTTCGGGAGACCGCGCGGGTGAGTTGTTGGTCGGGGATTTATCTGAACCGGGTCAAACCATGCTTATAGCACGCGGAGGTATTGGCGGGAAAGGCAACTTTAGATTTAGAAGTTCAAAAAACCAGACACCACTTCAATATACGGAGGGTACTGATGGTGAGAAAAAAGATGTTAGGTTGGAAATAAAATTGATGGCGGATATTGGCTTAATAGGGCTTCCGAATGCCGGCAAGAGTACCTTAATTAACATGCTTACAAGGGCAAACGCCAGGGTAGCAAACTATCCGTTTACTACTTTAGAGCCAAACTTGGGTACACTCACTTTTAAAAATGGCAAAACTATTGTTATTGCGGATATTCCCGGATTAATAGAGGGGGCTTCTGAGGGAAAAGGGCTTGGAGACGAGTTCTTAAGACACGTCGAAAGAACCAGGTTGCTTGTTCATATTATAGACGCTTACGAAAATGAGGATGTGCTAAAAGCATACGACACTATTAGACAGGAACTTAGAAACTACAGTAAGGATTTAGAGGAGAAGCCCGAAATTACTGTGATAAATAAGATTGATATTACTGAGGTCCGTGAAGGTTTTGAAAAAATGAAGAAAGATTTTAAGAAGCGTGGTGTTACGGTGCTTGGTATATCTGCTGCAACAGGGGAGGGTATAGATCAGCTACGCGATGTTTTGATGAAAAAGCTCGACGAGATGCCTGAGAAGAAGACTTTTGCATTAGGGAAACCCGTTAAAACATATAATATACGAAACCTTCCTAATAGAAGAATGGTGTTTGGGGATGACGTGAAGCTGGCGGATTGGGGCGTTACTAAGCGATAATTTCTGATATTTTGTTGTATAATACTTTTTGCACTTTGTGTTGATTTATGTTGAGGGCCGTTAGCTTAGTTGGTAGAGCGCTTCCATGGCATGGAAGAGGTCAGGAGTTCGACTCTCCTACGGTCCACCAAAAATAACTACTTTCCGCATCATAGATGCACTTTCTCGTTACGGGAAACTCATCCAAAACGCCTATTGACACCCAATATTCTAATCGCATATGCTTACATCATGCATGAAGATAAAAAATCAACTCTCATAGATTCCTTATTTACAGTTATTTCGGTGTTGTTGGGATTACTAATGCCTGTTTTTTTCCTACCAACGACTACTGAATTTTTCGAGTTTAATAAATTAACCCTTCTTACGGTCGCAACCTTTGTACTTGTGATTCTTTGGGTTGTTTCAATGATTGTAAAGAAGAAGGTATTTGTTACACGCTCTATTATAGATGTGGGTTTACTGGCGTTGTTGGGATCGGTTGTGCTGTCATCAGTATTTTCATTACATAAGGTATCAAGCTTATTCGGAAGTTACGGGAGATGGTTCCCAAGCTTGTTTTCTTTTGCGGTGATGTTTGGTTTTTACTACGTAATAGCTTCAAATTTAACAAATGTTAAGTCAATAAAGCTTGTGCTTATTTCATTCTTGACCGGATCCACAATTTCTACGGTGGTGGCCTTGCTTGGTTACTACGGTATTAAGCTTTCATCTGCTACATACTTCCAGGCATCAAACTTCAGCTTAACCGGATCTACTATTTCTGCTGCGTTACTAGCCACGTTAGTTACGATTATTTCTTTAGGATTGATCCTTAGAGTTAAATCACCCTTATTCAAAGTAGTACTAATTCAATTCTTTCTTGTGAATTTGGTAGGGGGTTTGATACTAGGGAGTATGCCTACATACATAGCTCTTGTCGTTGGGTTAATCGCGCTAGGCTACTTCACCTCCGTTACTGAAATAAAGGCAAATAGACCATACTTTTTGATACTTTCCGGTATTACTTTTGCGATACTTTTAGTAATGGTCGTACCAGCAACCAGAGACTTCATACTGAACAAGAATTACCCTCGGGAAATTATCCTACCCGCAAAGGAATCAAGAATTGTAGCCTTGTCCGTACTGAGGGATTACCCCTTACTTGGATCAGGACCCTCAACCTTCTACCTTAACTTCCCTATATACCGACCTATTGGGCTAAATTCTAGTAACTACTGGAATGTACGATTCGATAAATCTTACGGCGAGGCCTTTAACATCGTGGCTTCCTTGGGAATTGTAGGTATTATCGCAGCGTTAATTCTGGCTTCTAAGTTATCTAAGATGATTATGCACGCTAAGACAGTTAGAAACGGTGAAACGAGCCTAGTAAGTACTCTAAGTGCAGCTATTGCGGCCTTAGGTGTCTACTTCTTATTCAGTTACGCAACCGTACTAACTGGTTTTGTATTCTTTATGCTACTAGCTTTAATAGCTTCACTTTGGAGTCTTACTGAAGAAAAGAAATATGCCCAGAACGTTACGTTAAGCTTGTCATCACTGAGTGACTCCACCTCATCTATGTCTATTTTAGGGGAGGCGGTAGAGAAGTCGGAGATCTTACCTTATATAATAGCAGCCCCTATGATTGGCTTGGTGTTGTTTGGTTCCTATCATATGTTCAGAATATATGCCGCGGAATACTTTATGAGAAGAGCCGTAGTGGCATCTATGAGTAATAATGGTACTCAAGTTCTCCAAATGCAAGCAAAAGCTATAAATTCAGTTACAAATGCAGGCCAGCGTGACTCGTACCAAAATGCATATGCTCAGACTAGTATGGTACTAGCCAACAGCTTAGCCAGTAAAAAGGATCTCACAGAGGAAGAGAAACAGGCTGTAAACGCATTGATAGCTCAGGCAATAAGGAGCACACGTGTTACAACAGAGGTCTTAAACCCGATTAATGTGTCAAACTGGGAAACTCGAGCCTTTGTATATAAGTCATTATTGGGTGCTGCACAAGATGCGGATCAATGGGCAATAGGCGCTTATACCAACGCAATCCAGCTGGATCCTTCTAATCCTAGGTTAAGACTTGATTTAGGAGGTTTGTACTATGCCAAAGGTGACTATATGAATGCTGCTAATTTCTTTAGACAGGCTATTTCGTTAAAAGCTGACTACGCTAACGCCAGATACAACTTCGCACACTCGTTGGTTCAGCTAAAAGCTTATTCTGATGCGCAGAGAGAGTTTGAATTGATCCTAAAGATAGTTCCTCAGGATTCCGCAGACTACAAGAAGGCTTCAGAGGATTTGGCTAAAGTAAAAGAGCTTATGGTGCAAAGTGGGACTGTTCAAAATACAAAGCCTACTGTCGAGCAGATAGAAGCTTCTAAGGAAATTGAACAGGGACAGCCTAAAACAGAGAACCAGGAACCTTTAATTAAGGCAGGTGAGGAGGAAGTAATAAAGACTCCGGCCCCACTACTGGAAAAGTAGTTTGCCAAAGCTGCCTCTAACGTAGTTAGAGGATAGATTCCACTAATACTTAGCTTACGTGATAACCTCGCTTCAACATGAGCGGGGTTATCTTTTTGAACAGCCAAGAATACCCAAAAAATTTGAGTAATATACCTAGTCCTCCTAAGAAAATCTATTACAAAGGCATTTGTAGCCCTATTATTTTTGAGCATTGCGTGGGGGTAGTGGGGAGTAGGCGAATATCCTCATACGGTGAAAGGGTAACTAGGCTTTTGGTGAGTAGATTAGTCCAGGAGGGTGTGACGATTGTTTCCGGGTTCATGTATGGGGTTGATGCCTTGTCCCACCAGGTTTGCTTAGAGTATGGGGGTAAAACGATAGCAGTAATGCCCTGTGGGATTGATTTGATACATCCTGACTACCAAGCAGATCTTTATAAAAAGATATTGGGTAGTGGTGGTTTGATACTTTCAGAATTTGAGGGGGATTTTCCACCGCAACAATGGACATATCCAAAGCGAAATAGGATTGTAGCCGGGCTGTGTGACGCTGTGCTGGTCGTAGAAGCGGGAATTGGCAGTGGTTCTCTCATAACAGCAGCGTATGCAAACAAATTTCATCGCAAGTT
>CAYMCX010000024.1:0-10582 GCA_964389145.1 uncultured Candidatus Saccharibacteria bacterium | reverse complement strand
CAACTGGGTGAAACCCTTTCGCTCGACAGCGCTAGATACATAACCAGCAAAGAGCGGCTTTTCGTGGGAATGCGAATAGTGTGCGAGCAGAACAAGTGGTATTTAGTGTTGGTAAATGGTGAGAAATACCTCATTCAGAAGCACGCTGGAATGTTATTTGCAGAATGCGTTCCGATTGGGAACTTCGTCAAAGATGTAATTTTGGCGGAATTATAGGGGGAGGGGCAACTGTAACCAGCTCATAAAACGGCAAACAAGGAGGAACACGATGTTGGATTTACTTACAGGTCTGGCTTTTCTGGCCCTGGGGTTACTGGTCATTCGGATTGCGGTGATATTCATTCGCCCTGAAAAACCAAAACCCGCTCACAACGTGATAGAACGCCTGAAGCAGTACGTTAAATAAGGGAGGCCAAGTGTCACCTAGCGACATTTTCTATATTGTAGTCGGTCTGCTCGTCGGCACCTTGATCGTGATATCAACCATCGGTTACGTAATTGGGGTTGCCATAAATACGGTGGAAAAAGAGGAGAATGACGTCCTAAGAGACCGATTAGGTTGTTCTCCCCCGCCCACAAAATAAAGAGAGAACAAGAAACAGCCTCAAGCGTAAAAACTCGGGGCTGTTCTCTTTCTACAAACTATTAAGCTTTTTTCTTGTTGGAGTGTTCTTCCCACAAAACTAAAAGTGGAGACGCGTTAAAAATAGACGAATAAGTTCCTGAGGCAATTCCAATTATGAGCGCCAAAGTGAAATATTTAATTGTCTCGCCTCCAAGTAAGAATAGGGCAGACAAAGTTATAAGGACTGTCACCGATGTAGCCAAAGATCTGTTTAACGTTTCCACCAAAGAATAATTTACAATTTCAGAAAATTTCATTGAATGAGGTAGCTTGTTCAAGTTTTCGCGGATTCGGTCAAAAACAACAATGGTATCGTGAACGGAAAATCCAATTATTGTTAGTAACGCGGTAATAAATAAAGCGTCAATTTCAACGTTAAAGAAATGTCCAAGAATCGAGAAAATTCCTAAGATTACAAATACATCGTGAAGCATGGCTATTATTGCCGTAATACCAAATTTAAAACTCGAATAAGGTTTGGGCACGTTTCTAAACGAGTAAGCAATGTAGAGTAAGATTCCGATTGAAGCTACAAGTACAGCCAATAACGACCTGTTTGTGGTTTCTTTACCTACGGCAGGACCAACGGTCTCAAAGGAAACTTGGGAAGAACCTTCCAGTTTAGAAACTACTTCGGTTTTAATTTCTTCGTTTATGTGAACGTCCAAAGGTTTTGTTCGTACTAATACTCTGCTAGAACCAACAACAGTTATTTCGTCTACTTCAACTTTCTTCTCAGTAAATATTTCATTTAATTTTGTTTCAACCTCATCCGGGTTTTCAATATCTTTTGAAAAGGAATATTCAATGACTGACCCGCCGCTAAAATCTACGGCTAAATTTAACCCGTATACAAACAGGGAAATAACTCCTGGAACAAGTATTACTAAAGAAATTAGCAAATAATATTTTGTGTATTTGATCAAGTTCAATTTGTTTTCCTCCTTAAAGAAACCGTACGCAGTTTACTAAGTAGATTGCTTCTGCGAGGCTTTCTTTCCACTTCCTTAGACATATTAAAAACTTGAATTAATGTTCTCACCACAAAAATAGAACTAAATAACGAAACAAAAATTCCAATGGCTAAAGTTAAGGCAAAACCCTTAATGGGACCGGATCCGAATTTAAACAAAACCCATGACGTAATTAACGAGGAAATATTTGAGTCTTTAATGGAACTCCATGCTCTATCAAATCCTAATTTAATAGCGAGGTTGCGCGGTTTTCCCCAAGATAACTCCTCGCGAATACGTTCAAAAATTAAGATATTAGCGTCGGTAGCCATTCCAATAGAAAGAATAAAACCAGCAATGCCCGGTAGGGTTATGACAACAGGAATAATCTTAAAAATTGCGAGTGTAACTACTGCGTAAATTATTAATGCAATACCGGCAATAAATCCAAACTTACCGTACAAGAACACTAAGAATAAAAATACTAAAAGCAACCCTACAGCGCCTGCAAAAAAGCTTTTTTGTATAGACTCAGCGCCCAAAGTTGCTCCGATTGTTTTTTGCTCCAAAACCTCAACAGGAACAGGTAGTGCGCCTGCTCGAATCTGCAAACTTAATTCGTTTGCAGTTTTCACATCAAAGTTTCCACTAATTATTGGATCGTCTGCCAAGCCCTGTGCCAAATCAGGACTTACAACTGGCATTGATAAAGGACTGGAACTTTCGTCTAAAAATAACGCAACAGGTTTGTTCACATTTTCTTTAGCGAGCTGTTCAAATTTTGCCCTGCCTTCTGTGGAAAATCTAAGTTTAATTTGAGGACGATTTGCTTGCTCTAAATTTGTTTGATCACCGGAAAAAACTACATCCACACCTTTGAGATCGGCACCTGTTACAGGACTATCAATCCATATTGAGGGATCTTCATAGTATTCCTGGAATTTGTCATCACTCCAAGGTTTATCAGCAGGAAGTATTTTGAATTTCAACTGCGCGGTTTGTCCAATAAGTTTTACTGCGGACGAGACATCTTCTATCCCAGGAATTTCTACGATAATTCTGTATTCATCGCCAACTTTGGAAACAGCAACGTAAGGTTCCGAAACACCAAGAAGATTTACTCTCCTGGAGACTACTTCCTTAGCAGAATCCAAGGCATTGTCCCGTTCGCTTTCTTCAATCTTGGACATATCAGCTTTTAAAACTACCCTGATACCGCCTTTTAAATCCAAACCCTTTTTCATTTCCCGTAAATCTAAAACCCTGTCTCCGGGCAAACGAAAAGCATATCCACCAATAACAGAGTCTATGGCAAGGTAGCTATTATCTATTTTTATTGGGGTTCTAGGCAGAAGGGCCAATAAGGCCAACGTAAAAATTGCCGAAATTAATCCCAGCCTAAAGTAGACATTCTTAAACATAGAGATTAGTAAACAGTGCTAAATTCCTCTTCGTCGCCGACGAGCATTGTTCTGCTTTGAGAAAGTAGCTTTGAAATAAACGAATCATTTTTTCTTTTTCGGAAGATAAATTCTTCCTCTCCCATTACTGTGTAATTAATTTCTTTTCCTAAAAGCGTTTCGTGGCGCTTGATTATCTCCTGTAATACAGGGATATTCACGGTGTCGCCAACAATAAATAAGTCTACATCAAGAGCTGTGGATTGCCTACCCCTTAAAAATGCTCGGGAGATCAAAGAGAATTGCACACCGCCAAGTTTCTTAATATTTTTAATAATATCGGCACCCAAACCTTCTTCTTTAGCCACTAAGGATAATAATTCAGGAAAATAAATTGAGGAGGTGTTCAAATTGTAATAAATTCTATTTCCACTTTGTCTTTTTCTAAGAACTGTTGCGTTAGTAAGTCGGTCTAATTCCCTCCTTACAGCGTTTATTTCTGTCTTTACGGCGCGTACCAAACCCCGTACGTGGAAAGGCTTCTCCGGAGTGGAGAGCATGGTTTTTAATATTTTAACTCTGACTTCCGATACAAATAGATCTTTTAACATACTATTAATAGATTACTGATAGACTACTTGATCTAAATTCCTATCGGGCACTATAGAAATCCAAAACTTACCTCGATTATACTCTATTTCTTCCCCAGTGGAAGCGTCAAAAAACTTTGTTCGTGTATCCCTTTCAGATTTACTCCAGGTCGCGTTCAATACTTTTCCGTCTAAGAAAATTAGTGCATTTCCGCTTCCAATAAGTTCATAATCCAAGCGACTTTTATCGTCACCTACGATACTGTTCTCTACGGCAAACTGCACGATGACATTTTTTACCTTGATCTGCTCACCTGTTTCCTGATCAACATGAGGAATAGGTAAATCATTTGAATCGTACCCCATAGATCTTAGGTATGAATTTGTTGTGGCGTCGTAATTAAAGATTGAGGTGAAATCTCCCTTGTACCAAAAGTCTATTGTAACGCTGTTTGCAGCCGGAGCTGTTTCGTAACCCTTCTTCTCATCTTTAAATTTCCAAACATCAAATTCACGTCTGCCTTCCCAACCAAGGCCCTGCGCAATTTCTCTTAGCTCAACGCCGTTGGTGTAAGCAGTGTGTTCAATTGCAACGTCTCTAGGGTTATCTCTCCAAAAAGTTCCGCCCCCTCTTCCCAAACTTCTTACAGGCCATGACTCAATTGCCACCAAAGCCTGTGGGGACCAACCAATGTGCATAAGCATCGCGTCGCCTAATTCCTTAACTAAAACAAGGTAATATTCCCTGGTACTTCTAACAGGACCAATTTTTTCAGGAGTGGTTCCTAAAAAGAAAGCGAGGAACCTTGTAATACCGCCTTCAGCAACGATTTCATAAACTAAGTCGGCGTAGATTAACCCTGATTGAGGACGTGCGTCAGGATGATTATTTACCATTACAGCAAGAGGTCTTAAACTAACAGACTCTTCTTCAGCCTTTATTGGAGTTAATTCACCATTTAAAGGGTTGGCAGACATTTCACCCTTCGCGGTATCTACAGTGCCTGAGCCATCCGATAACGGAGTGACCATGTCACCTAGATTACGGTTTCTGGCGTAAAAGAAGATTGCAATAGCTCCAAAAAGAAGCGCTGCTACAATCACTCCTAGTACAACCGGTTGAATATGTGTAGTTTTAGGTTTCTTTACAACGGGCATAAGCGGATTGTTTATATTATTTGCGGAAATTTCAGAAGGATTCTGAGATAGTTCCATAGAAGTATTATATATTGAGTACATTTTTTGTCTAGTTTTTTCGGGGTAGTCCGGAGATAAAAGTTTGACCACAACCCGCTATCTGTTTTTATAAACAGCGGGTTGTGCGAAATTCTCTCCTATGTGCCGAAAATACTGAATCTAGTTCGAAAAACTTAACTAGGACAATACCTTCGGTAATCTAATTTGTGACACACGGAGCTGCTTTTTCCTATCAGTATCCCTATTTTTGCTCTTTTGGAGAGCTTTTGGGGTTAGTGAGGATTATTGCAAGCGCGGTCACAAAACTTATAACTGCGAGTGAAACCGCAATATGCATACCATCACACCCCTTCCAATAAAAATAGGTATTAGAGCAGGAAAAAGGCTAAAAATTGAGGCAGATTCAAATACGTGCTGCATTACGCAGTAGTACGAATATTCTATATATTACAACGTATTTTGTCAATTTTGGTATTGATATTATTAATATTGGGCTTATCTGTTACTAATGAGGTTTCCTGTTACTACTAAGCGTCTAAAATCGGTTCCTGCAGGCCAACAAGTCATAAGTGTAACCGTAGGAGCGTTACCGTAATCTTCCAAATAGGAGATTTCTTCGGGTTTTACAATTTTCTTTTGAGCAACTTCATATCTAAATTCAGAATTTTGATAATAAAGAATAATTTCATCACCCTCACCAAGCTTACTTAATAAGTAGAAAATTGAATTATATTTAACCGCCTCAGAAAATTCAGTAGACGAGTGTGAAAATAAAAATACATTTCCAATTGAACCCGGGTATGCAGTACCTTTTGCATGTGCCACACCTTTGGTCAACAAAGAAAGATATTCTAAAGAATTAAACGGGTCGACGTTTGAAACTACTTTTGCATTTACACCGATTTTTGGAATCATAATGCCAAAGCTAGGATCTACCGGTATGACTTTGGTTTTTGGATTAGAAGAAAAATATCCCAAGTCATATTTAATTTCCTGAAATAACAAATCTTTATAAAGTACCAGCCCAGCCAAAATGGAAATAGTTACAAAAAGAATCCCTAGTACAAGAAACAATTTATACAGGAACTTAGTAAGTTTTTCTTTTCTTGTACTTTCCATATAGTGCTATAAAAATGACAGCAATGACTAATCCTAACAGCCCCCACCCTAAATTGTTTCTGACAACATCTTTAATTCCAAGTGTTTCGGAAGTTTCCGGTGTTTGAGTGGTTTCAACTCCCGCCACTTCCCCTTCCTCAGGTTCTTCACCCCCACCAACCCCTGTTGCTCCGGGTTCCGGTAATACACCTGATTCCGTAACAACTATAGCACCGGTCGCGGCACCTTCCGTAGTAGTTACAGTCTCTTCCCCTGTTGTTGTTTTAGTAGAAGTCTTTGTTTCCTCAATTACTTCGGTTCTTACAGAGGACGCATTACCTGCATCATCAAAAGCACGAACCGCGTAATAATATGTTTTTCCACAATCCGGTTTTGTGTCATCAAAAGTTATTTTCGTATCCGAATCAACTGTAATGGTTTCAATTCTTGTGGAGGCGTTTGCGTCAAATTCTTTTTCATCAGAACGATACACTTCCACCTTGTCCGTATCTCCCCCATCATCCGCGGTTCTAAATTCTATTTCGTATACGCAGGAAGATTTTTTATTCTTTTCGATGTACTTTGGCTTGCCCGGAAGATCTGAATCATATACAACAGTTACAAGAGAAGAATCCACGGTTTCAGAATTTGCTGTTGCTGAAACGTAAAAGTCATAGGATCCGTCATCAGGAAGTATTGATGCATCGGCAACACACACTCCGCTGTTACCGCCAGCTGCAAGAACTATATCGGCACCATACTGCACAAACGAAACATCCGAAGGAGCTTTTTTGAAACATTTTACGGTGATGGGAGTGTTTAAAATGTCTAGTGCAACAAAATTCAGATTTAGAGTAGCAGAAGTATTTATTGCCTCAGGTTCAAATAATTTTACGGATAAATTAGGAAATGCAGCATAAACTTTTCCTCCAACAAATAGTGAACCTGCTAATACGATTAGAAAAATTGCTGATAAACTTTTCTTTAAACGGAAACCAACAAAAATTAAGTAAGCGCCAAGAATAAATAATCCTACGACTAAAACAAACCACTTCGTTCTGGCTCCTGTTGCAGGAAGTATTTGTGTGGATGAACCTAAAACTTCTTCCGTAATTTCTTTCTTATCAGTTTTAACCTCTACTTCTACACTTGGAGTATCGGGTTCTAGTGCTAATCTAACCAATGTACCTACAAAATATGCCGATTCTTCGTTACCAACAACGGTATCCCCTTCTTCGGACAAACCTTTTGTCCACGCCAAATCCTTGTATAAACCTTCAGCGGCAGAAGAATCGGTAACAGCGTCGTACGTTAAGGTTACAACCTCATTTGCCGCCATATCGCCCAATTGCCATGTTCCCGGTGAATGATAAGTAGGTTCTGGAGTAATACTCAAAGCTTTTAGATCGCTTCTCAAATTTGAATTTGCAGTCCAAGAACCCGGCACGTAGGTAAATCCGTCTGCGGGTAAATCCACGACGATTACGTCGTTAACTGGATGATCGTCGGTATGTACAACCAAGGTGAATCTAACGGTAACTCCAGGTGTTTCTACATCAGGATATGAATCATTTGTTTTAGCTATATAAAGTTTTGGGGTTGTAGGCGCATCTCCGCAGTTAAAATTCCATGTAAAGTTAAAGATCATTTGAGCTAGCTGATATTCGTTTCCTGCAGAAAATGGAAAGTTAACGTTCCAGTCAAAAGTTTTAGAAGCCCCGCCGGGAATTGAACCTACATATAATGGAGTATTTGCAAACAATACTGAAAAAGGCACAAATCCTGTTGTAACAGCACCATCTCTGATTTCAGTTTCTAATACCCCAGAAAAATTTTTGGTATCCATAGTGACTGTTGCAGAACTAATTGTAAAGAAACATTCACGTTCGCCATCATTATGCACAAAGATTTTTCGATTTACTGTATCGCCCGGTTTCATATCGCTCAAGGGATACTCGCCTTCGTTTGGTACGTCCGCGGGATCAAAAAGTGCAGCCGTATTTGAAGGTAAAACAACGCATGACGTGGAACCATCGTCAGGGTTACAGGTTATATCAAGATTTGCTGCATAAACGTTTGGAGCAAATGCCACAGCAATCAAGGCAAAGGCTATTATAATTTGAGTTTTCACAAATGTTTTCATTTTAAATTTCACCTGTTTCCCCTCCTCCGGAATCAACTTCTTCGGTTTGTTCCGGAGCACTTTCCTCCGGTGCAGGTTCTTCGCTTGGCTGTTCATCTGCAGGTTCTTCCTCTACAATTTCTTCCGTTGGTTCTTCTTCTAAAATAGCCGGTGTTTCTTCAATAACTTCTGTAGGTTCTTCAACAACTTCCGTTGTTAAGGTTGTTAGTACAGCGTTTTGCTCTTCTACTTCTTGAGGCTCTTCCTCATCCTCATCTTCATCATCTTCGTCTTCATCCGTGGGATCGTTTTCAGAGTAATTAGGTGCTTTCGGAGTACCATAGTCGTCACCCTCGTCATCCCAGAAATTCTCATCGTTGCATCTATCATCTACGCAAGTATGCCAACTTCCGGCAAGCGTACCGTCACCCGGTGTATCGTTTCTTTCCATTGATCTCCACTTATCAGTACTTCCACTTGCATTAGAACCCTCTTCTCCGGCAGCCCAGCCTGGGGTTGGATTGGGACCTGCCATAGGAGTTTTATCAATCTCATTATCCAAAACATCTTTTAGAGTTAGTTGCTCACCGTTTTGAGCCAAGTGCAAAGCGTCATCCACCAAATCTGCTTCAATAGAATCTAAAATAGCTGCTTTTTCGTTTGGTTGATCGTGATCAGGTTCAAAATGCGTAATCAGGTAGTATCCATTTGCAGGAATTACACCCTCAAGCTCAAGTTCGTGGAATGAAGGACCGGAACCATCAAGTTTCCATCCGGTTAAATCAATTTCCTCATTGGTTGTGTTTCTAAGTTCTATCCATGTGTCGAGTTCGTGTTCACTTGAACCTCCCCACATTATTTCGTTTATTACTACACTTCCTTCGGGAATATCCAGAACAGTAAATGTGCAGGTAAATCCGGTTTCTCTTGGAGTAGTTGCCCCAATTAGATTCTCATCTGCGTCAAAAGCTTCAATCAAGTACGCATATATCCCAACAGGTGCGGAAGTTTCATACTCAGCCACGTCCCCATTGATAGTAAATCCAGCGTCACCCGCAACTAAGTCAAATGGAGTACCGACATCCCAATTATCGCCGTCCTTTGTATAAGGAGTTATCGTGTATTTGACAGCATTTTCGTTAGCATCCCACTTAATAATTTCCAAAGCCTCATCACCATCTTGAGAATGATCAATTGTGATTACCGGACAGAATCCAAGTTCAGGATTTTCATCCTCTTCGTCCAGCAAAGTTTCGGCTGTTTCGAAACCCATGTTGAGTAACCAATCGGCGCTTGCGATGGAGTTTGTTAATGCTTCATCATCCCAATAAGCTTGCTGGAATAGATATCCTTCCATCCACGCTTTAGATTGAATATCAAAACCACAGTTGTTATCAGAAAAAGTTGCTTCGGCATCGTTTGGAATAGTTAATTCAAAAAGATAATCAGCTGATTCGGTGGGTAATAATTTTAGGTCAGGATCCAAGGCATCGTCGTTATAGATAAAATCTTTGAGTAAGCCTTCATATTTCAGGATGTCTTCAGTTTCACTCTTTTTGTATGTAACCTTGAGATCTAATACCTGACAAAAAGAAGTATCGTCGCTAAAGTTCGACGCTTCTAAACTATAAACAAAAGGAATCGACCCATCGTTTTTAACAGTTACCTTTCTTTCTGAAACTTTATTGGGAAGTAAATCTTCGGTAATGCTAAAACCTTCAGAATCAGACTCAAGAACCAAATCCAAAGTTACAGATGCAAAACTATTTTCTTTCGTATGTGCGTCATCGTTTAGAAATGCGTAAGTATCTTTGGTAACAAAAGTAAGAACAACTACACTAACAAAAGTAGTAATAAAAAGTGCTTTTAATTTTAGTATATTATTCCGTGACATCATCTTTCTTTTTCCTAGGTTTACTAACTACTTTGGGTCTATCCTTTTTTCGTTGTTCTAACATTGCCACTATTTCTTTTTTCACATTTCCTAATTCTGAATAAATTATTAGAGTTGCCGGAATAACAATTAGCAATATAAAGCCAAGTTGTGTTTTTGCAAAGGCTAACGGATAGCCAAGAACAGGAACATTGAAAGCAACTTTTCCTAAAACTAAATTTGGATAAACCGGAGTTATATCTTCTTCCTCGTTTGCGTCACCTTTTGTTCTGTAATAAAACTTTCCGATATCAGAATCATCCTCGATTCCTATTATCCTGTGAGTAAACGTATCCTTGATTGTTTTCTTACTTCTATAAGTAACCACATCTCCAATACTGTATGAACTTTGCGGAGTGACAAAGACCAAGCTTCCGATGTGAATACTTGGCTCCATAGATCCGCTCTGCACGTTATAAACTTTAAACCTAAACGGAGTGTTCTCAAAGCTCGACAGAATTAATGACACAGCAACAAAGGCAAGAAATAGTAATACCACCCATGTTGCGATGTTAAATGCTTTTTTTGTTATGTTTTTTAGTTTCTCTGTATTCATTTTTTCCCTTTTATCCATCCAATCGGCTGGTTCAAGCGTCCCTGAATCAGCCTCAGAATTGATAATCAATTCTAACCGCACCGACCACTCTCATACACAATTAGAGCG
>CAYMCX010000023.1:0-10811 GCA_964389145.1 uncultured Candidatus Saccharibacteria bacterium | reverse complement strand
GCAATTTGAAGCCCGTCATCAGGGATTTAAGAAAGCGCATAGGATTGCAGTTTTAGAGCAGGGTTTAAAGTATACTCAAACTGGATTGACTCAAAAAGATATGGAATTTGGCGAATTACGGAAACTCACCGCAGAAAGAATTTGCCAGATATTTGGTATGAAAAAAGCAATTATTTCTGTTAATGAAAATTTAAATTATGCTACAGCTAGGGAAGAAAGAAAAGAATGGTGGGAGGGTACAAATCTTCCATTAATGTCCCTGACTGCTTC
This sequence comes from uncultured Candidatus Saccharibacteria bacterium, assembly GCA_964389145.1. Lineage (GTDB taxonomy): Bacteria > Patescibacteriota > WWE3 > UBA101185 > UBA10185 > CAYMCX01. Next base: position 10,541 of record CAYMCX010000023.1, on the reverse strand, counting down.
GGCGTTAAACTTTATTCTTTTCCGTCAGAATTCTGAACTTAGTGTTATATTTGATACAACCACCATTGCCGCTTTGAAAGAAGCTCTAACGGAAAAAGTAGCTACGGCAGAAAAATTAGTTCGAATGGGGTTTACGGCTAATGAGGTCAACCAGCGATTGGATTTGGGATTTGGCCGTAAACCTTGGCGTGATGTTTGGTTTGTCCCGGTTAATTTGCAACCGGTGGATCGTGCCCTCAATCCGCCAAAGCCAGCTGTGCCAGAGTTGCCGCCACCCCCTGTATCACCCCCTGCGCTTCCTCCGCCAAAGCCTCCGAAAGCGTTGACAGGAGGGGGAGAAGAGAAATTGTCGGATGAAGATGAAGCTAGAGGGGAACAAAGTTGGAATAACTTTATTCAAAAGACTGCCCCTTTGGAAGAGAAATTCGAAAAGAAAGTGACTAGGGTTTTTATGGATATGAGAAGTAGATCTTTGGAGAATCTGTATAAAAGTACCAAGGCACCCAAAGATTTAGATGACGAACTTTTTTCAGAGGATTCTAAAAATATTTCTAAATTTACTGACCCCCTATATGGGAATGCCATTATTGTAGGATTCACTACTACGCTAGAAGATATCGGTTCTTCCATTGTATTTAGTTTATCTGATCCAGAAGCATTAGCATTTTTGGCAACGAAAAATATTCAAATTAAGGGAATTATTCAAACTATTAAAGATCAGATACGGGTAGAATTAATGGAGGCGTATGAAAAAGGAGAAACGATTGATGAGATAGCGGCTCGCATTAGAAATGTTTTCAATATGTCTAATAGCAGAGCTAAAATCATTGCTCGTACTGAAATTCTCGGGGCAGCTGGAGAAGGCAGAAGTTTAGCGATAAACCGATCTGGATATAGAGAGAAAAGATGGTTTACTGCAATGGACGAAAGAGTACGGATGGCTCATAGAGCAATGCACGGAAAAACAGTTAAGGTGGGAAATATGTGGGTTTTGCCTGATGGGAGTTCTTTAAGATATCCAGGAGATCCCCAAGGACCAGCAAGACAAGTTGTGCAGTGTCGTTGCATTGAAACCGTAGTTTTTGAAAGTCATTTCCTTTTGGAAACTTGATAATTAGAAGGAGGTTACAATGGCTGCCAAATTAGTAGGTCAGGACGGAACCCCCGTAAAGTATCAAGGAAAAGAAGTTTTCAGTTCCGATTACTCGGGGGTGGTTAAATCTGTAGATATGATGAAACGAACCCTCGTTATGACAGGGACAGATGAGACCAAGGATAGAGACGGTGATATTATCCGGTTGTCCGGTTGGAATATGGATAACTACAAGAAGAACCCCGTTTTCCTTTGGGCCCACAATTATGGGTCAGTCCCTCTTGCTAGGGCCGAAAAGGTTACAAAAAAGAAAGAACCCCCTAGGATGGAGTTTTTGCTTCAGTTCCCCACAAAGGGGATTTACCCCTTCGCTGATATGATTTTGGAATTGTACGAGGAAAAGATAATTAACGCTTCTTCAGTGGGATTTATTCCTATGAAGTGGAATCCTATTGAAGAGGATAAGAACGATGATAATCGTAGAAATCCATATGGAAGAGAGTATATTGGTCAGGAACTTTTGGAACTTTCAGGATGCGCAGTTCCGTCTAATCCTAGTGCGGTTCAGAATGCTTTGAAGGGAAAGAATTTTGGATTTAAAGATGATGATCTTTTGAAATATCTTACGGGGGCAACGCTAATCCCTCGTCCAGAGAAGGAAGATGATATCATTGATGAATTAGATAAATCAGAAACGGAGATCGTTGACGAGACTACTATTCAAGTTCAAGTGGCAGAGAATTTGAATAAGTCTGAAGATGACGTGACTCTCACTATTGCCCCAGAAGTTGTAGAAGAGGATACCAAAATTTCTCCCCCAGTAGAGGAAGTCGTAGAAGATCCTCCAGAGGGGGAAAAAGAGATGACGATGGATATGTGTGGGTCGGGGGATCTTCCCATCAACCCCGATTCATCTTGGGATGGGAAAGCGGCTATTGCTAGAATGAAAGAGCTTTGTGGGGGTCCAGATAAGGATAAGATGAATTGGGAGAAATATGGCAAGGGATTTGTAATGAGGGATGGGGCTAACAAGGAAAGTTTTGGGTCTTATAAACTTCCCTTTGCAGATGTAAAGGATGGAAAACTCACTGCGGTTTGGGGTGGAGTTATGCGAGCTATGAGTGCTGTTCATGGTGCTCGTGGCGGAATGAATGCTTCTGATGTAGATAAGAAGAAAGCCCATAATTTCTTGGCGGGGTACTATAAGAAATTTGATAAACCCGTTCCAGAAATGACTTCTGTTTTCGATGTAGAAGAATTAATGGTAGATTTTTCTGAGGAAATCCGTAAGATTAAGGAAGAGTTATTTATTAGCAACCAGACTTTAGAGTCAATGGTTGCAGAGATAAAGGGTATCCAGGACTCTTTGGCGAAAGCCCTTGAAGAGATCCAGAGGAAACCCAAGTCTGGAAATGGAACGTCGGATTTTATTTTGAAAGAGGCTTTCAATCAGGGGAGGGGAAAGGCAGAAAATCCTCCCACAGAGAAGTACAGTAAGGAATCGTTGGACAGTTTGAGATTGGCTTTAGTCGAAGTAGCGAAGGCAATGAAAAATATAAAACTTTGAGGAGGAAAATCATGGGTAAAAAGTTCGTCAAGTCGGCTACAGGCGTTTTGGTTCTTGCAACTCCGGAGCAAGAAGCGGATGCGAGTGTCGAGAAGTTTGAGGTGGAAGATCGTCCCAATGTCAATCCGCCTGATCCCGTTGCAGAACTGACTGGAATTGTTCGTGAGATGGCTTCCAGTCTTGGGGCTATCAAGGAGAAGGCTGATCAGCAGGGCGATGCGTTGGAAGCCTACAAGAAGGCAGTGGAGCGGGGGTTTCTTCCCCCGAATCCTTCTGAAGGACCCAATGCCTCCACGGCATCTCCTGAACTGAAGGAGATCATGGGGCACTATGATCTGGCTTTCCAGGGCAAGGAACTTATGTCCAAGATCGTGCATCCCAACCACGTCATCGATGAAAAGACGCGGGTGGAGATGTCCAAGTTTTTTGCCCTCTTCCTTCGTCATACCCTATTCCAGGATTGGAGGGCCAAGGATCAGTTCTGGAAGACGTTTGGTCCCCAACTCAAAACGGCCATCGGTGATTCGGGAAATGCTTTCCCCCTCCCGGATATTGTAGATGCAGAAATCCTTGCGTTTGCCCGTGAGGTTTCTGTGGTCCTTCAGTACTCCCGCATTTGGCAAATGTCTTCGGACAAGCAGTCCTTCCCGTCTGAGACTGCTGCTGCGGAAGTCGCTTGGGGGAATACCACTGGACAGTCGGAACCGGGAATCACGGAAGTTGAGCTGGACGCCAATGAGCTTTCGGCGTACAGTGTTGTGAAGAACGCCACCCTGATGGATGCGCGTTCTGATATAGTGTCTTGGCTTACTGTCGCCCTGGCGGAAGCGGCTGGGCAGGAATTGGATAACCAGGCGTTTAATGGTTCTGGCTCTCCGTTCATTGGTATTTTGAATGGTAGCGGTGCCGGGTATTCCGTTGTCCTTGGCGGGTCTTCTTTCTCCGATGTGACGTTTACGGACTTCTCTAGCATGATTGCCAAATTGGACGGTATGCGGAAGCAGGGTGCCAGGTTCTGGTTGCATGGACAGGGCCTCCATCTGGTCCGTACCCTGAAGGATGATAACAATCGTCCGATCTTCTATGATACCATTGGCCAGCCCACGGCAGGGACCATCTTGGGCTATCCGTACTCCGAAGTCATGAAGATGCCTTCCACCACTGGTGCCGATACGGCATTCCTTGCCTTCGGTAATCTGCGGTATCTTGGGGTGGGGCGTCGGCTTGACGTTGCTACCCTCTCTGCAGATCCCTACGGGCTGTGGACGACAAACCGCATGCGTTACAAGCTGTACCAGCGGTGGGGCATGAAGATTGGCCTCCGTAACGGCTTCGTTCGGATGCTGACGGGATCGTGACTTATTCCCCCTCCCTCCCCATAAAGGAGAGGGAGGGGGTTTCCTGTTTCATAGAAGCTAACCAATATCTCAATTCAGAGACATAGGACTTATAGCCTCTCCACAGGCTGATACCGCCAGTCCGGCGGCCAAAATATTACGTGCGGCATTAATATCTCGGTCATGTTTTGACCCACATTCGGGACACGACCATTCCCGAATATTTAGTGGTAAATTAGGTATGGTGTGTCCACAATTTGAACATCGTTTGCTGGATGGGTACCAACGATCAATACCTATTAAGGTACGACCATACCAATTTGCTTTATATTCCAACTGTCGAATAAATTCCCCCCATCCAGCATCACTAATAGATTTTGCGAGATGGTGATTTCTCCGCATACTACAGACGGAAAGGCTTTCGACGGCGATAACTTGGTTCTCGTTAATCAGCCTAGTCGAAAGTTTATGTAAAAAATCCTTACGGGAGTCAGCAACCTTGGATAGTAAACGGGCTACTTTTAATTTTGCCTTGGAACAGTTTTTAGACCCTTTTTGTTTTTTTGCCCACCTCCGTTGAAGTTTAGCAAGTTTAGCTTCTTTCTTTCGGAAGATATTTGGGGCCGTTATTTTTTCTCCCGTAGATAAAATAGCAAAATGATTTAATCCAAGATCAATTCCAATCTTATTAGTATTTTTAGATTTGGTTTCTGCAATATCATCACATATTAAGGATACAAAATATCTATTTGCCGGATCTTTTGATATATTAATGGAGGTTACTTTAGCTAACTTTGGTAATATTCTTGACCAACGAATATCTAGGGGTTCTGCCATTTTGGCTAGTTTTAATCTTTCACCGTCCCATTTAAAGGCAGTGGTAACATATGATGCAGATTGTTTTCCATGTTTTGATTTGAAAATAGGATATTTAGCTCGTTTGGCGAAGAAATTAAGGAAAGCTCTTTGTAGGTGATTTAGTGACTGTTGCAATGGCACCGAACTTACTTCTTTTAACCATTCATACTCGGGTTGTTTTTTCATTTTTGTTAGAAGTTTTCCTGTTTGATTAAAACTAATATTTTCTTGGGTATTGAACCAGGCATCTGTATGAATTCTAAGAAAATGGTTATAAACAAATCTTGTACATCCAAATGTTCGGATGATAATTTTTTCTTGCTCGGTCGTTGGATAAAATCGGTATTTGTAGGCACGTTTGATTTTCATACTTAAACGATATTCCCTTTTCGTTTAAAAGTAAATATAGTATAATAATTATAGTGATAATATATAATATAAAGAACGCAGTTGGGGGGGCGATTCATATGGGGGTAAAACACTTGAGTTCCTCCGTTCTCAAGTGTGGGGCTGGTTCAAGCAAAGGTTCGGGTGCCCTCCGCGAATCTGACTGGCCCTCCCCCACCCACGGGGGAGAAAAGTAGGGGGGCGATTGAAAATTATTCGAGCGTATAAAGTAGAAATAAATCCCAACAATAAGCAGAAGACAGTCCTACTTAGGCACGCTGGTGCGGCTCGTTGGGCCTTCAACTTTGGTTTACGTCGTAAGATAGAATCCTATGAAGCTACAGGTAAGTGTCCATCAGCTATTGATTTGCATAAAGAATTAAATCTGGAGGAACGGCGAAATGATTCAAAGTCCAATACCAAAGTATACTAGATACATTTGTGGGAAGTGCCGTACAATTTTTTCTCCTTATGGAGATAAAATGCGTGCCCAATGCCCCAAGTGCGGTAGTTTGGATATAGAAGAAATGGTGAAGACCAAAACGGAGGTGGTGCAAAAATGAAGGCTTCCTTTAAATGCGAGAATTGCTCAAAGGAGACAATTATAAGTGGGGAGGGTCGGCGTCATCTGGGTTGTCAGGCTTGCGGATGTTCAGATATTAAATTTGATTCTGATGTTTCTTTGTCCCCCGTTTCAGATAATAACCCCGGAGATGTTTTTCCCTCTATCATAGTAAAGAAGGGGGATAGTTTCTTTGCGAAACATTCCTCAGGGAGTTCTTGGGTATTGACTTTCCCTATTACTGAGCCTGTTGTGGTAGAACCCCTCAAGTTGCGGAAGAAATTGAAAGGAGATGGAGGATTTTATAGTAAAGTCAAGGCAGGAAGTTGATTCTAAATGGATCATTTTACCGTAACTTGTGATAAATGCGGTAAACAAAAAAATCCTAAATTTCCTACGCGATCCACTTTATCTTGCCAATCTTGTGGTGGTAATAGAGGTATTATTACTTTTCCAGAGGGAGTGGAAGATAATACTATTATTTTAAAATGTTCTAAATGTGAGAATCAATTTATATTCAAAATAAATTCCTCAGTTTTGCTGCAATGTCCTTCCTCCAAATGTGGTTGGGTTATATTAGAAACAGTTAAAACTATCTCCCTGTCCGTTGTGTCGATCCTTTTTGAAGAAAAATTAAAAATAGCCCCTATTATGTTTTATGATAATACTCCTTCTATACGGAAAAAGTCTAAAATGCTGGCAAAGTCCCCTGATTTGTCTATAAAAGTAGCCCTTCCCTATTATTCTGGAGGACCCCGAGTTCAACGATCTGTAGAGAGTTGGATTTACCCTGAGGTTGTTTTTATTTTGACAGATGAAGGAATTATTCCCCCTGGTAATGGGATTTGTAGTCAAATATTTATGGAGAAAAATTCTAAATCTGAAGGACTAAATAATAAAACTCAGCCTTACTTGATTGATATTCTTTCTAAAATGGTAGAACTTTTTCCAAAAGCTAATTATTATGGTTACTTTAATTCTGATGTAATACTTCCTCCAGGTTCCTCTATAGAAAGTCTCATCCCCGATGATGGTAGGAAAATCTCCTTTCATCATAGAAGGGAAATTATTGGGGATTTTAGAAGTCCTGTTGGTAAAATGGAGAAAAAGCAGCAGTCCTTTTGTGGTAAAGATGGTTTTGTAGCAGAGGCTTCTGTAGTGAAAGATATAATTGCAGAAGTAAAAGATATGGTAATAGGGGGTGCCGCTTGGGATGACGGATTGGCTGTTTGGTGTTTTCAAAAATATGGTCGGGGTATGGTTGACCTTCGATATGGTGAAATTTATCATATTTCTCATACCCAGACTTGGACTTCCGATGATAAAGAATCAACGTTTAATAGAAAACAATTGATAAAATCAGGGGTAAAGGAATCTGCAAGGCATTCTTTTAACTGGTATAAAGAAGGGGATGGGGCTATCCTTAAAGATAGACAAAAACCTTTGGGGTTAATTCAACCTGGTAGAATTGGGGATATATTAATAGTTCTTCCCATAGCTAAATATTACCATAACTTGGGATACAAGGTAATTTGGCCTATAGTTTCTGAATACGTTTCTTTATTTGATTATATGAATTATGTTGAAATAGTTGACATAGGTCCGGGGCTATCAAATTCTTATCAACGTTCTCAGGAAGAATTAAAGAAAAGAGATATTTTTGAGGTAATAGATTTAGGAATAGGTTTTGGTAAAAATGAAGAGGAATGGGAAAAATCGGGGCTATCTTTCGATGAATGGAAATATAAAGAAGCTGGTGTTCCTTTTGAAGAGCGATTTAATTTAGTTATAAATAGAAATTTTCATAAAGAACTTGATTTACAAAAGAAGTTAGATTTGATGTATAAGGATGATTTTTCTATAACCCATTCCGTAGGGTCCAAGGGAAGAGTGGATTTTGTTGCAGAAAATGCAATAGAGATAGAAAATATCCCAGGATTTACAGTATTTGATTGGATAGGAATAATTGAAAAAGCTCGTCATGTGTATTGTGTAGATAGTTGCATTGCCCATTTGGTAAATCAATTGGGGTTGGCGAAAGGTCGTAGAACTTTCTCTCCGTTGAAAAATTACCTCGGTAGATCCCTTGCTATGGCTGTTCCTAGAATCAATTGGGAGGATGATGCCGAACTTCCCCCCAAGGCTCGAAAGTTTCCCACCGTACCGGCCAAATCAAGTGGACTCTTGTTGGTGTCCTTACCGGGGCTTAATACTGGGGATTGGCCTCTTTATCCTTTAGGTGTGGGGTATTTGGCTTCATCTTTGAAAAGGGATAGAGAGGTATCTACTATACATTTTCAAAAGGAATCTCATGTTCAAGAAATACTGCCGAAGGTTCTTGCCAATTTTAAACATAATACTGTAGGATTCACTTGCTCCACTTTTAATAGAGGAATGGTAAGGAAGGCTATTCAAATGGTCAAAAGCATTCTCCCTCAATCTAAAGTGATATTAGGAGGGGCTCATCCCACTTATTTACCGGAGCAGATGATTAAAAATTATGGTGCAGATTATGTAGTAATGGGGGAAGGGGAAAATTCCCTTCGTTATTTATGCAGAGCTATAGAAGATAATTTGAATCTAAAAAGTATCAAGGGAATAGCGTATAAAGATGCAGATGAAAATGTAATTATAAATTCCCCAGTTGCGTCCATTGAAAATTTAGATTTTCTTCCGTTTCCAGATTATAGTTATGCAGAGCAATTGATAAGAGATAGTAAGATGGGAAGCATCATAACTTCTAGGGGTTGTCCAGTCCGTTGCAATTATTGTTCTACTAGTCATTATTGGGGGCAAAAGATTAGAGTTCATTCAGTAGGAAGAGTATTAGATGAAATAGAGAGACTTATTGGTCTTTATGGAATAGAAAAATTATTCTTTCATGATGATACTTTTAATTTGACCGAGGCCAGAGTAAAAGAAATTTGCAAGGGGATGATAGATAGAAAATTTAATTTAACTTGGGCGGCTCATGGTAGAGTCCATCCTATTTCTCAAGAAATGTTAGATGCTATGGTAGAGGCAGGGTGTCGCCATGTTTGTTGGGGAGTGGAGTCGGGGTCTAAAGAACTTTTGCAATCTATGAACAAGAAGATAAATTTTGATCAAGTTAAAAATGCGTATGAATTGTGTACTAAATATAAAGGTGTATTGACCACTGGGGCTTTCACTATGGTGGGGTACCCAGGGGAGAGCGATAAAACTATAAAGGAAACGTGTGATTTTTTAAATAATATCCCCCTAACAGATTCTCCTAGTTCCTCTGTATTGTATGTTCTTCCGGGAACACAAGTTTATAAACAATTAAAAGATCATATTGATGATTCCTATTGGGAAAAGACAGATGATGTTTTTTATAACACTACTGAGCATTCTTTAGAGACTCTTCATAAATGGGCGGGGAAAGTTAATAATAGTGGAAATAGACAGCTAATTGATGTATCTAAACATTTTTGGGACGGGATTTTGATAGGAAAAATTCCAGTTCCTAAAATTCCTAAAGTGGATTTTAAAAAAACCTATGATATGCCCTTACACTTCTTCACTATAGTTTTAAATGGTATGCCTTTTATACGATATCATATCAAATTACTACAATCCCTTCCGTTTGATTGGCATTGGCATATTGTAGAAGGAGTGGCCGATTTAAAATATGATACTCAATGGTCTTTAGCAGGGGGAGGGAAAATAGTAGATAAGATTCATAGGAATGGATTGAGTAATGATGGTACTACAGAATATTTGGATCTTCTGAAGAAATTATTTCCTGATAGAATATCCATATATAGAAAGGAAAATGGAAAATTTTGGAATGGTAAGGTGGATATGGTGAATGCTCCTATTCCTAATTTACCCAATCAATGTTTGCTTTGGCAAGTAGATGTAGATGAGTTTTGGGATTTGAAAAGCATTTCTACCATGGTAGATATGTTTGATAATAGAAAAGATGTTATGGCGGCATATGTTTATTGTTACTATTTTGTAGGTCCGAATAAGTATGTGTCTTCTATGAATACTTGGGCTACTAAACCAAAAGATTGGATCAGGGTATTCCGATTTTATAGGGGATTTCATTGGAAGATGCACGAACCCCCAACTTTAGTGGATAAAGACGGAAAAGATTGGGGAAGGTTAAAATTTATATCTAGGGATGAAACATTAGGTAGTGGCATTTCTTTTCAACACTTTGCATATGTATATTATAAACAAGTTGAATTTAAAGAAATATATTATGGCTATAAAAATGCAGTAGAATATTGGAATAAATTGCAACAAACAAATGGTGAGAGAATAAACCCAAGAAAGTTTCTTCCTTGGGCTGAGGATGCCGTTGTATCAACTTGGGATGAAAAGGATAAGGGGGAATTACTATATCCGGGGGAGTGGATAATATGAATAGTATAGATATTTTACAAAAATCTTGGCATGTTAATAAATATAAAGAAATGTTAGAAAAGGGGCCGGAGGCTTGGGACGGTTTAATTAATCCAGATAGTATATGGTATTGGTTGCATACAGATTGTATAGACAAAATAAAGGAATTTTTTCAAAATATTCCACCATCTACTTTTCTTACGTTAGGGGATGGATATTGCGGAAGGGAAGCTATTCATATAAAAAGATTTGGGTTTGGTCATCGGGTTCATGCCTCTGATTGGCAGCCTTGTCTTATAGAATTGGCGCATAGTATGGGACTAGTAGATGAATTTTCAAATCAAGATATGAATTCTTTAACTT
>CAYMCX010000022.1:9663-10845 GCA_964389145.1 uncultured Candidatus Saccharibacteria bacterium | reverse complement strand
GTTGAAAAGACGGGAGGTGTTGTTGTAAGAAAGTTCTTCAATTTTCTCGATGGGCAAATTTCGCACCTCAGCCACTTTTAGTGCGACCATTCTAACATACTTAGGCTCATTTTGCTGACCACGATACCCTTGAGGGGGTAAATAAGGGGTGTCTGTTTCAACCAAAAAACGGTCTAATGGCACCTTTTGGACCGATTCCAAAAGCGGTTTTCTACTAGGATATGTAATCATTCCGGAGAAAGACAGGTAAAACCCTAGATCCAAGAGCTTTTCGCCTACCTTCCAGGTTGTGGCAAAACTGTGGGAAACGCCCGTCAGTCCGCTGTTTTTGTACTTTCTAAACAGATCTATAACGATAGAATCTCCGCCCCTGTTGTGCATTACTACAGGAAGGTTATTTTCTATAGCCAGCTCTACATTCATCTCAAAAAGCTCGATTTGATCCTCTAAAGACCTCCCACCCTTCCACTCTGAGACATCGATCCCACATTCTCCCACCGCTACAACCTTTTTTGACGAATTTATCTGGCGTTGGAGCTCTTTTTTGAGAAAACTTAGCGGTTTTCCCACATCTTCATGCGGATATATTGCAACTGTGGCAAAAACCTCAGGATAAACCTCTGCAAATTCAATTGCTTCTTGGTTTTCTTTAATAGAGGTACCGATGTTAATAAACCTTGTAACACCCTCATTTTTGGCGTTTTCTATTTGAACACGGGCAATTTCTATATTTGAGGGGAGGTGACAATGAGAATCGGTCAACATATTTATTGCTTACGGGGAAACAGACCTTCCGAAGTTTTTATTTTTACATCCCCGTACTGTTCCCAAATCTTTTTGGAAGTATCAGGAATAAAAGGCTCTATAATTACTGCAATTTTTCTAATCTGGTCAACTTCGTAAGATAAAACTTCCTTCAATTTAGCTTCATCCTTAATTGCCCACGGTTCATTTTCATTTATATGCTTGTCCAAACTTCCCAACAAGGCCCAAATGTTATTTAAAACTAAATCAGCCCTATATTCCTCAAACGGTTTAGCCCATTCTTCACTCCACAAATTTCCAAATTTAGGCAACGGAAAATCAAATCCGCTTCTTTCGGACAAACGGGCAATTCTTGAAACTGCGTTTCCTAAACCATTTGCTAAGTCGGCATTATAGATCTGTTTCAGATGATCTACA
>CAYMCX010000022.1:4172-9653 GCA_964389145.1 uncultured Candidatus Saccharibacteria bacterium | reverse complement strand
AAGATTAGAATCCTCAACGATTGGACCAAATTTCAAAAAGTAATATCTGACGGCATCAACACCAAACTGCTCCACCAAATCGGCAGGCCTTATCACGTTCCCCCGTGATTTACTTATTTTTTCCCCATTTAAGTTTATAAATCCGTGAACGTAAATAGTATCAGGCACTCGAATTCCAGCACTTTCTAACATAGCCGGCCACAGAAGAACGTGCCACCTGGCGTTATCCTTACCAAGGACATGCACAATTTCAGTATCTTCATCCCAAAAGCCGTTTGCAGAACCTGCGGTGTAGTAATTTATTAACGCGTCAAACCAAACATAGATTACATGTTCCGGATCGTTTGGCGCATCAATTCCCCACGTAACTTTATATTTAGGACGGGTCACCGGAATATCCGTAATACCGTTTTCAATAAACGCTAACATTTCTTTTCGTTTACCTTCCGGAAGTACAAATCTAGGATTCTGCAAAAGTTTTTTTAAGAATTCCGAATATTTGGACCACTTAAAAAAATAATTCTCTTCCTGAGTTTTTTGTATTTGACGGGTTGGATGTAAAACGCACTGCCCTTCTTCGTTAAGTTCCGACATGGTTTTGTAAGACTCGCACCCATCACAATACAAACCTTCGTAAGTACCTTTGTAAATATCGCCATTTTCAAAAACTTTGGAAAAGAACTTTGAAGCTACCTCTTTATGATCTGCATCGGTGGTTCGAATAAACCTATCGTATGAAACGTTTAGCGCATCTAGTTGCTCTTTGTCTTTGGCAGAAATCTCTTTAACGTGTTCTTCTGGAGTAACCTTTCGGGCAATAGCTGCCTTTTCGTTTGTACTACCAAACTCATCTGTACCAGTCAAAAAATATACGTTTTCTGCGCCCCTACTAAAACGCTGATACCTGGCAACGCAATCAGATAAAACCTTTTGATAGGCGTGCCCGATATGAATCACGTCGTTGGCGTAATCTATTGCAGTTGTTATTAAAAATTTCTTTTTCTTACTTACAGCCATAGCGCGATTCTATCACCTTTTTGCCCTTAACTGAAGGTAAATTGCGTAATATAGAACCAAAAATAGAACTACATTAATCAAGTGCAAAACATCAAAAGCCTTCATAGCCATAACAAAAACTACCCCAGCACTTGCGAAAAACCCCCATTTTGCCCCACGCCTGTACACTCCGCGTAGTTTTACTAGCGTAGGTGAAATTCGGTAAAAGTAAAAATAGAAAAGCAAAGAAAGTGTTGTGCCTAAAGCAAAAAATAGTATCAGGAAAAAGGTTGCGATATTGACTGTGGTGTCGGGACGGGATGTTAGCACCCAATGCACCAAGTACCACCACAACCCGGCACTTATGATTATTACTGTGTAAATAAATCCCGGCATACTCTTGTATGATATCACCGCACCCAAGTACCGATAAGAATCATATCTGATACAATACCAGCATGATAACTGTTCAAACTTTTATACTTATCATTCTTGCAGTTTTGGCCGCCTCATCAATCATTATTTACTTTTTTTCGATGCAGATGAAAAAGCTTAAAGACGACTTAAAGGGCGAGAGTGATTCCGTTTTAATGGAGTGGCTAAAGGAAATGAAAAATTCCGTTGATAAAAACTCGTCTACTCTTGAGACGCAGCTTAAAGGTCAAAGAGAAACTTTAGATTCTCAATTAAAAAATCAACGAGACGCAATGAACCAACAAACCAAATTAATTTGGGAAAGATTGGATAGCGCAAGTGACGTTATTAAAGGTGTGCAACATCAGTTGGGAGGAATTCAAGAATTTGGACGGGATCTTAAAGATTTGAGTAATGTCTTAAAATCACCAAAATTACGAGGAGGCTTGGGGGAACAATTTTTATATGATATCTTAGCCAACTCACTCCCTCAAGATTTATTTAGAGTTCAATACAAATTTAAAAACGGTGCCGTTTGCGATGCGGTTATTTTTACAGACAGGGGAATAATTCCTGTTGACTCAAAATTTCCTATGGAAAACTTTAAGGCAATGGTCACCTGCGATAGTGATATAGACAGAGATAAGTTCAAAAAAGTATTTGTTATGGATGTTAAAAAAAGAATTGATGAAATTGCAGAAAAATATATTTTGCCGGAAGAAGAAACTACGGAACAAGCGGTCATGTACGTTCCATCAGAAAATATCTTTTACGAATTAATTGTTAACTCCCCTCAAATTGAAGAGTACGCAAAAGCAAAAAATATTGTCATCGCTTCCCCAAATACTTTTTCATATTTTGTGAAAATAATTTTGATCGCATATCAGTCAAAGAGTTTGGAAAAACACGCTGGAGTAATTCTTAAAGCAATTTCAGGTATAAGGGTAGAAGCTGAAAAGTTTGAAGATGATTTAGATGTTTTGGAAAGACACATTTCTAATGGGTATAAATCAATGGATAATGTGAAGACTAAGTTTGGACGTTTGTTTGGAAAGATCGAAAGTGTACAGGTTTTGGATCCTATTAAAGAAGAGGAACAAAGTCCCGTATTAAGCTAGATAATGATGAACCTCCCCCGCTAACTCTCAGAAATATTTACTGAAAGCTCACGGGGGTTGGTCTCCGCCTTTCCTATTTTTTGGTGCTGATTCGATTTTTCCGGGTTCGGATAGCGTGTTTTATAACCAAAAAAATCAACACCAACCATGCCAACAACCACAATGCCAGAAACCCAAGCCCACCAACCTTTAGTGCGGCAATCACAAAGTCGAGCATATTACCTCCCGTTAGAGTTGAATAAGAATCCGATTGCTATAGGTCCTGCAATTATACCACTAAGACAAAAAAGTATAAATCAGGCGCTTTATGCGGATATTATAATAAAAAACAGGTGCAGACCTCTGTTTAAGCTTGTATAATACCGCCATGCCAAAAAAATTGGGCATAAAACTCAACCCGGATCAAAAAAAGGCTGTGGAACACAAGCAGAGACCCCTGTTAGTTGTTGCCGGTGCAGGTACAGGTAAAACCAGAGTAATCACAGAACGAATAAAAAGATTAATCGAAAAAGAGGGTGTGAAACCGGGTGAAGTGCTCGCGTTAACTTTTACCGAAAAAGCCTCCCAAGAAATGTTGGAACGAATAGGTGACGTGATGCCTTTGGGCTACGAAGAACCTTGGGTCTACACATTTCATTCATTTTGCGATAGAGTTCTTAAGGCAGAAGGTCTGGAAGTTGGACTTGATAGTTCTTACAAAATACTTTCTTCAGCTAATCAATGGCTTTTGTTCAGACAAAATTTATTCAAGTTTGATTTAAAATATTATCGGCCGTTAGGAAACCCCACTAAATTTATCTCCGCAATTCTCAAATTCATCTCAAGACTTCAAGACGAAAACATTTCCCCAGAAGAACTTCAAAACTTCGCACAAAAATTTGAGGGAGAAGCCGATGAAAAACAAAGATGGAACGAACTTTCCGGTGTGTATCAAAAATATCAGGAACTAAAAATTTCCAAATCACGTTTAGACTTTGGGGATTTAATCACATGGACGATAAAACTTTTTAAGGACCGACCTCACATTCTAAAAAAATATCAGGAAAGATTTAAACACACATTAATAGATGAGTTTCAGGATACAAACTACAGTCAATACGAACTAATAAGAATGCTATGCCCAACTGAAATGGAATCAAGGTCGTTAGTTGTAGTTGGGGATGATTCACAATCAATTTATAAATTCCGGGGTGCTGCCGTCTCAAACATTTTGGAATTTATGCAAGACTACCCTCAAGCGGAGATGATAAGTATTCTTCATAACTACCGTTCTACGCAACCAATTCTTGACGCCTCTTACGATCTTATTCAAAACAACAACCCGGATACCTTGGAAGTAAAACTGGGGATTTCAAAAAAGTTAACTAGTATGAATAAGGGAACTTCGGTAACTCCGGTTGCCTTTTTGGCAGAAACAATTGAGGACGAGGTAGAAATTACAGTTCTAAAAATATTAGAAATCTTAGCGAAAGAGCCTCAATACACATACAAAGATATTGCAATACTTGCCAGGGCAAACGGTCATTTGGATCCGTTTATATTAGCGCTTAGAAAGTATGGACTGCCCTACCAGCTGATTGGAAATAGAGGTTTGTACGATCGTGAAGAGGTGCGGGATATTCTTGGTTTTCTTAAAATACTTGTAAACCCGCAAGACACAATAAGTTTGTATCGTGTACTAAATGTAGATGTCCTAAAAATCCCACAGGAAGAAATTTCCCGAATGCTTTCCTCCGCCAGACAGAGAAAAATAGACCTTTGGGACGTTCTAAAGGAAAGTAAAAATGAAAATACCCAGGCACTATGTAAAACAATTAGAGAATTCCAAGACCAAATTACAAAAGCAACTCCCGTAGAGTTAGTTTATAACTTCGTAAATTCTATTAATTATATTTCGCCGTTTTTGAATGAGGAAACTGTAGAAAGTCAGCTTTCAATTAAAAATCTGGATCTATTCTTGAACATAGTGAAAAACTTTGAGGTTGATTTCAGATCAGAAAATAATGAAGTTCCCACAATAGTAGATTTTATAGATTATTTAGATCTTATGATTGAAGCCGGAGATAACCCTGCTCAGGCAGAGATAGAAGACGTGGAAACGATAAAACTATTAACCGTACACGCCTCAAAAGGTTTGGAGTTTCCTGTTGTATTTATGGTCAATCTGGTTAGTGACAGGTTCCCCACACGTGATAGGCGGGACACAATTGAAATACCCGACGAATTAATTAAGGAAACGCTTCCGGTTGGAGACGCTCATATCCAAGAAGAAAGACGCCTGTTTTACGTCGGAATGACACGTGCACAAAAATATTTAAACTTAACTCTCGCTAAAAACTACGGCGGCAAGAGAGACAAAGTTCCAAGTGGATATCTAGGGGAAACAGGTTTAGGACTTGAGGAAATAAATCTGGATGAGTTTAAAAAAGAAAATAACCAAACGGGACTGTTTGGAAAAGATTCAGGATTTAGAGAACCAAAAATGCAAAAAATCACTAACTTTACTCCTGCATTTTTAAGCTACACTCAAATCTCAACGTATCAATCCTGTGCTTTAAAATATAAATTCGCTTATGTCCTAAGTATCCCCACTCCACCAAGCTACGCTTTAAGTTTTGGATCCACTATTCACGATACATTAAGAGATTTTCATACAAAATTAATGTTCGACGCTAAATTATCTTACGAAGATTTGTTATCAATGTACGAACACAATTGGCAACCTCTTGGGTTTTTAGATGCAGATCACAGACAAAAATATTTTGACAATGGGAAAATACTTCTCAAAAACTACTACGATCAAAATATTGGTAACAAAGTAAAACCGCTCGAGATTGAAAAGAGCTTCAATATAAGAATTGACGGAATTAGATTTTACGGAAGAATCGACAGAATTGATCCTCTAAAAGACGGGGGAGTTGAAATTATTGATTACAAAACAGGAGCTACAAAA
>CAYMCX010000022.1:0-4162 GCA_964389145.1 uncultured Candidatus Saccharibacteria bacterium | reverse complement strand
AAAGACACAAAAAGATGTTGATAAGGACGACCAGGTAGCATTTTATGCGCTGGGAGCAATGGAAGCTTTAGATCTAAAACCGGAAAAGTTAACAATGTACTACGTAGAATCAGGAGAAAGAATTTCTACAACAAGAACCGTAAAACAGCTTGAGGATAAGAAAGCAGAGGTAGTAGAAGTCGTACAAAAAATTAAATCAGGGGCTTTTGATCCAAACCCAGGAATGCAGTGTGAGTGGTGTGACTATAAAAATATCTGCCCGTATGTTTGGAAAGGTTAAATAGGAAGTTCTTTAAAACGGTTAAGAAACTTAAAAAACGGGTGGATATACAAAACGTAAGAGTGCGGAAACCTAACAACTATTCCACCAAACTTTTCCTTAAAAAAAGAAAAACCTCCCCAGTGTTTAGTAAAAACAGGAAATCTCGGGTCATCAATACCATCCATATCCAAAATTTTGTAACCCAGGTTTTTAAAGTATAAAAACGATTCCCACATCATTTTGTGCCCAGCGTCAGATTTTCTTCCAAAATGATTTGTACCGGCGTGTATATACCAAACGTTGTCTTTAAACCCTAAGAAAAACTTTCCGCCTGTAATATTTTTTTCTTTGTCATAACTTAAAACTACAAAACAATCGTCTTTAAAAACTTCCGCTTTTTTCTTTAAATCTTCAAAACTTTGGATCGTAAATTTTTGTTTTTGTGAAGTTTCTAAAAACAATTTATATAAACTCTTTAATATTTCTTCCGATGGATTTTTATAAAAAACAGTTTCGGCCTCTGAATGTCTTATTTCATAACGCCCTCCCTTATTTATTTTCCCCCACAAATCCTCTTCTTTTTGAGTTAAATCTATGTACATTGTGGAAGGTGGGGATAGCGGTGAGTAACTTTTCTTGTATCCCGTGTTCACTAATGTTTCCGTGTCCTGATAATAAGTGGGCTCAAGTTTAATAAATAGGGCTTTATTTTCCAAACAAATTTTATTGATTTCATCCAGCTCCGCTTGACTCAGCGCATGCGGTCTTTGAATCTTCACCATCGCACCAATTTTAGTTGAAAGTATTTCTAGATTTACACCGGAGGAAGTAACAACAGATTTCCACCCTAGCCACGCCAAGTATTCTCCCCACTTTTGGGACTGCCTCAAATCATCTATTTGGGGAATTATAGCTTTATCAGTTTTAGGATCTTCCATCGTATTTTTTGAGCAAAATTAAATAGCATATATACCGGTTTGTTTACAACATAATCGTACGATTCAATATATTCTACGAATTCCCCACCAAACTTTAATTTAAAATTTGTGAAACCAAACCACGGGTCTTTTTCGTTTTTTGGATCGTTTGCAGCACCCCACATATCAAACATCAAACAGTTATTTTCCTTGCCGAGCCTTATTCCTTCCCAAGCCAATAAAGTACTGGCAAAAAGATTTTTGTGTGACTCTGAAGAACCGCCGTAGGGGTAGTACAAAACGTTATCGTAAACAAAAAACATCCACGAAGCCAAAGCCTCTTTTTCATAGTACGCCGTCAAAATATGTGCAATTCCCTTTGGATGCAGCAACTCCCAAATTTTTGCGTAGTAAGATTTAGAATGAATGTAAAATTTTTGCCTGGCAGCCGTTACTTCCTGTAGTTTATAAAAGACCTCAAAGTCTTCAAGTGTTTCTCCTCTTCTAACCGTTACACCTTTTCTCTGAGCTAGTCCAAGATTATACCTATGTTTATTATGCATGTTGCGCAAAAGATCGTCTTCACTTTTTGAAATATCCAAAAGTACATTAAACCTGGCAAAGGTATCTCTGGGAGATTTTTGGCAATGCTCCTCTAAAAGATGCAGTGCTTCCATGGATTTCTCGGATTTTTTTAAAACATTAGGAACATCAAAATTTATAGTTACGCACTTGTTCTTTAGTAAGGATTCTTTCAAAGGTTCCCATTCTATTTCAAAGGGATCTACCTTGGGAGAATAAGCATAGTAATAAGGGGTGAAAGGAATTTTGTGAATAGTATACTGGACGTTTCCCACGCGATAAGCTTTCGTACCATATTTACTTTTAAATTCTCCCCACTCGGGCGACTGAACAATATGAGCCATAACAAATTCACCTCTCTAGAGCTATGTGTATTTATACACCTTATAACTAAATTATACATGGTTAAAAGGAAAAGGCGGCACATTGACAACCTTTTCTATTTAAGTTATGGTCTTGTAAAGGAACATAACACCGCCGAATAATCGGACGGGGTGATCCGAGGAGACACAGGGAGCTCGCGCTCCAGGTCGTAAGGACAGAGATGGAAGCGGGCTCTCTTTTTATCTCCTCTCGTTTTACCAAAGTGGAAGCTTTAGAAAAGTGACGATATGCAGGAAGAAAAAAGCAAAGACATGATTATCTACGTAATAATATTTTTGATTTTACTTGGCGGAGCAGCCTTCTTTGCCATAAGAAACAGTAAACAAACTTCAGAAAGTAATATTGCTATGGAACCTACCAACCAAAACACGCAAGATGATACAAAATTTGGCGATACTGCAGAACCGCAAGTTCCGGCTGTTGAGCCCAGTAAGTATTCCCAGCCCCCCGAGATGAAGCTTGTTGATGGTAAAAAATACCAAGCGATTTTAAAAACCAGTAAAGGCAATATAAAAGTGGACCTTTTTGCTGATAAAACTCCCATTACAGTAAATAACTTCGTCTTTCTCTCCAGGGAGGGTTTCTACAATAACCTTTCTTTTCACAGAATTATTAAGGGATTTATGATCCAGGGTGGAGATCCAAAAGGCGATGGTACGGGCGGACCGGGATATAAATTTGACGACGAGGTGTTTGAGGGGGAATACACAAAGGGAACTATAGCTATGGCAAACGCAGGACAGAATACAAACGGAAGTCAATTTTTTATAATGCACGCAGACTATGCACTTCCTCCTAATTACGTAATCTTTGGAAGAGCAACGGACGCCGAAAGTTTAGCTGTTATAGATAAGATAGCTGAAACACCTGTTACTTCAAATGGATTTGATTCCCAACCGTCAAAAACTACGGAAAACGTTTCGATTGAAACAATAGAAATTATAGAGAATTAAACTAATCTATCTATTGCCTCTTTGTAACGACGGTTTGAATCAAGTAGGTGCTGCTGCCAAGCGATTAATTTTTCCTCGGTAATATTATTTTGCTTTTTATTGTTTACTAATTCCTTAAACTCCCAAACCTTCTCTTCAATTGTACCGTCTAAATACACACCAACGCCGCGGTCTGTAAGAATTTTCTTGTGATAGTGCTCCTGACCGTCGATATAACCAAAAATATACACAGGTAGTAAAGCCAAACCAGCTTCAAGAGATATTTGGGCAATGGTAAACATGGCAATATAATCCGAAGCGGCCATATACTGAGCAACTTCTTTCTCTTCTTTCCAAGGCAAAAACACAAATTTTGAATTTCCACTATATGCTCGGGACATTTGTTCCTGAAATTTCTTGTTCTTACCACACATAAATATGAAAGACATATTTTCATTTCTAAATGCTGTCTCAAAGTGTTTGATATATTTTTTTGATTTACCAATCCACGCACCGCCGGCTGTAACTAAACAATATCTTTTATCAGGGTCTAGCCCAAGCTGAATCTTGAACTCCTTTTTGTCTCCTGCAGAATGAAGTTTTTTTGCAACATCGTAAAAAGACGCCCTTACCAAAGGACCTGTTAGAACAATATCGCGTCTCTTAACAATCTCCTGGGGTAAAATCTCCGTAGATTCATCCCAGTACATAAAGTAATGGTCTGCAAAGGGTTTCGCCAACCATGAACTATGTACTACCGGGTCCAAACACGTAATTATGCTTTTTTTAGCTTTAGTTGGGTGAAAAAACGGATAAGTAGATATCACGGCGTCAAAGTCATGGTACTCGGTCAGTACTTCCATAATTTTAGCTTCTTCAAGCCTGGAAAAACCTTTTACTATTACAGAAGAAACACTACTTCTATCGGAAAGTGCGTAAATAGACTTGTACGTTCGTGGTGACTTGAGTGACAGACCGTATAACTCATCAGAAGTGCTGGAACCCACAGAAGCGATAACGGATTCGTATCCCCATTCGGTCAGCCAATATTTAAGTGCCTTGGCCGCAGAAATATGCCCGGATCC
>CAYMCX010000021.1:0-11185 GCA_964389145.1 uncultured Candidatus Saccharibacteria bacterium | reverse complement strand
TTCATAGTTTTTTATAGATTGGGGGTTAAACCTATTTATACCTCCTTCCGCTTTGATATTGTACTACATTAAAGGATAAACGCCTAGTAGTTCAAATACCCGGGATATTTGAGGTTTTTGGCAAAAAATAGGGCTTCTTTCGGGGCTTCTTGGTAAACTGTTGAGATATGCGTTCGAAAAAACACTATCTGGAGAACAAGGGGGCTGCCAGGAAAATCATAATTGAATGCCTAGAGTTTTTTGCGCACCTGTACGGCGTTAAATACCGGAAAGTTGCCATTAGAAATCAGAAATCAAAATGGGGAAGTTGTTCAAAAGCGAGAAACTTGAATTTTAACTACAAGGTTGCGTCATTACCTAAGGATCAAAGGGATTATGTCGTGGTTCACGAGCTGTGCCACTTGATTGAGTTTAATCATTCTAAAAGATTTTGGGCGGAGGTAGAGAGAACTATTCCTAATTATAAGGAGTTAAGGAAAAAGGTCCGGTCGACCAGCCTGCGTTAAGGTACAAAAAAGCACCCTTCGATTTTGGCTACGCCAAAAACGTTGGGTGCTTGCATATACATCAACTGTCTATATTTACATCAACGAGCTGAACAATACTATTTGCCGGTATATGTATTTCATACCAATAACAGCCGCCCGGACTAATAACATTGCAAATCTCAGTATCTCTAATTTCTTCCGGCGAACAGTCAAGGTCGACGCTGTTCTTTTTTTCTACCCAAGGGTCTGTCGTAACATCTTCGAACACAAGCGCGCTTTCAGCTAAAATTTGGCGCAAGTGAGATGCCCCACTTTCTGTAACCTCGTAAAAGCTAAAAGTGTGCTCAGCCTTTAGGTAACCGGATACCAAGAAAAAGCTCCCTGCAATTTTTCCCTCCAAGTTCTTGTCCAACACAATCGACTTAAGATCGTGTCTGCTCTCTACAGAAATTTCACAGGGAATGGGAGTTTGACACGCTGTCATACTCACTAAAATCACAATTAGCATTAGGACAAACAGACAGTTCTTCATTCTCTTCTCCTTTTTATTTTCTGGTTTATTTGGGTATTGCTGGGGAGTATAGCCTGGGACGCGTATATGTGTCAACCTATAGGATAAGGGTTAGTTAACCGTTTTCATGGGGTGGTGTACGGGAGTCGGTCACATGTCTTTCATCCATAACTCACTGCGTTCGTAACGTCTGAAAGCATTCGACCCCGCCTCTTTCGCTACGCTCAGTCCGGCATTCGATCCCTTCCTAACTACGCTAAGAAAATGCTCATCAACCACAAGGGTTGCTGATCATTTTCATGGGGTGGCTGATGGGTGAGAATCTGAACCAAATAATTGAGGATTTGAGACTATTTGAAGATATATTTTCTAATGTAAGTACGAACTTTAAAGCTGCTTAGATCACTACTAATGGTTCTGGCAAAAATGCTTTAGTAGCTCGGGTTCAAAGTTTTCGTCAAAATTGTTCTGAGCGTCCTTTAATTCTTCCGATACTGTGCTATAAAAACGCTCTACTGCTGAGTTTAATTCTGCTTCTGTGGGATAGTATCCCAGATTGTTATATGTGCTTACAAGTTTTGATGCTTTCTCTACCAATATTCTTTGGTGGGTGTCTTCATGCTCTTTCACTGCGTTTTTAAACCTTCTCCAATCGTTTTTTGTATCGTCCGACGCACCCCCACTTGACTCCCATTGTGGAACTGTAAGTATCGAAACCGCTGTAACGTTAAAACTACCGATTGTGTAGCCTTGCTGTGTCCACAAAGAATTATAGTTGTAAGTCATTTTGTATGTTATATACCCTAGCGCAATATCGCCCTCAATACGTTTCGCTAGTTCAATTATTTGTTCACAAAGCACCTCGCGGTCACTACCCCTGACAAAATAACTTTCAGTCTTAGAATGTATGATCGGCCCCGATTGATATCCGTGTTTTGACTCTTCTGGTTCCTTTTCTAGTGCTATTGGAGAAGGATTTAATGAGGGTGATTTCGCTGTGTTTTCCTGGGTGGACTTTACTGCTACAAATGTATGATATTCATTAAAAACATATCCGAACAAAGCCGCTAAACTAACTAAGACTCCAGCCGCAATCAGCTTAACAGAGTTATTAATAACGTATTTGTTTCTAAAAAATTCTATAAATGCTAATGAAACTGCAACTAGGAAACTCGTCGCACCTATAAAGATGTCTAATATAATAAAGAGCCCGATAATAAACTCTAAAACGGGAAAAGAATTAAGATCCGGGAAAACAACAAACAAGATAACAAGCATGATAAAAATGAGCACACAAACACACAAAACAATAAATGCTAACTTTATAATTCTTTTCATGCTAGAGACTTTATGTTTTTTGCTAACACAAGCCACAATGCTCCTGTTACCAGCGTGCATTAGAAGGAATTAGCTGTCAAGTTGTTACTAACGACCATTGAAAAATGTATTTTTTCAGTGTTATACTTTTTACAGGCAATGGATAGACCAGCAAAGTTTAACCTATCTTTCAAAAGAATATTTTTCAGATTTTCACTAACTTTTTTATTGGGTATTCTATTTGGTCTAGCAATGCTGCCTTTTTTACAAGAAGCGACTGGTTTGTATGATGGGCAACAGGCAGCGATAGGGGCACAAAATATGCTCCGCATGGTTGTTTTATGGGGTTTGTTTACACTAGTATTCTCACTCATAGCTTTTGGTTTGAAAAGATTTCGAATGACTTCCGTCCTATTGATAATATGTTGGTTAGTAAGCATATTAGTATACATACTAGCTAACGTTGCAGACTCCCCCGCCTCAGAAATTTCTTGCGCAAGACCCCATGGCTACCCATCACAGCCTGAATTTACCAGGGCGTTGGGGTTAATAAGCCAAAGGCTCGCGGTAACAGACAAGGTAGATACTTACATCAGTCTGGCGTTTCAATTTTCTAATTGCATTAACATACAATACTCAAATGAGGAGTCTCTAGTAGGCGGATCTGAGGGTGTGTTTGTAATTGACGACCCGTCTCTTCAAAACTTAAAAATTTTTGTGAATAGTTCATATAAATCATTTGACGACCTCACGCTTGCAACTATATTAGTGCACGAGCTTAACCATGTGGGAAGGTACATAAACAGTGTAAACTCAACCTTTGAAAACAACTGTTTTGATGATGAAACAGACTCCTTTCTTGTGCAAGATATCTTTATAAGTGCCATGAATGCTGAGGAAGTCCGATCAATCTACGCGAGACTGAGGGAAAATGCTCAGCTTAATCCAGCTTTTACAATTGTTTTGCTTTTTGATCAAATAAACACTGAAGTATCGGAAGGTTGCAAAAAAATTCAAGAAACAAACGCTTTAGATGATTCACAATTTAGAGATTGCCAGTGGCAAGGAATCGGCAACAGGTTGGACCAGGAAGTTAGAAATTCTGAAACATATAAATCACAGTGTGCGGCAGGTGATTAGAACTTGCATTAACAGAACATTTATACAATCAATTCTTTTTATATAGACCCGTCATAAAATATTACCAAAAAGTCTAGCTTCGCGTAAAACCCCAGATACCAGAAGCTGCAATTAATGTCGTCTGCTGCCCTACCACCCATATAAGAAAAGGTTTCTCCGTACCTTCCACGGATACTGCAAGCTTTTTGAAAAGTATAGAAATCTTCAATTACTAGAGGTGTCCTACCGACCACAAAGTACGATATATCTACCGGGAGCATTTCACCAAAATGGTGTTTATGAAGACCTTTTGCTATCTTAGCTAATACTTCATCCCTTTCTTTTGGAATATAAATAAGAGTAACCGAGGTCTTTGTAACTGAACCGTCGGCATTCTTTAAATAAGAGTCTTTCAGTCTACTTAGAATCTTGTAGTAATCTGCTGAAGGCCCTCCCCTAGTGCCAGCACCCCTCATATAGTTTTTGTGAGTGCTATTGATAAAAACGCTTCTTGAGTCTGCGTTGTCTCCAGCTATAGATAAATCGTGCACTAACAATGTTTCTTTAGGCCCCCAAAAAGAATTACAGCTTTTACAAGCTCGGACCGTTATTAAGTTATCGTGCATGATTGGTCTGGGAAAAAATGCTTTAGGAGGAACGTGATCATCAGTAAGCTCTTCCGTCTTTCCGCATAAATAACATTTTCCATTCTTAACTTTTGTCATATTTCTAGGAACGTTATATTTTAGCAGCGTATTCAAGACTAGAACCAGATAAGACGGCTGCAGAGCTGCTCTACGTCATCAAGTACCGGGAAGGTTTTGAACCCAACTACGGGGTACTCAAATTCCTTGTCCTTGTAATACGGGTTTAGTGCATCTATTATGGCATTTTCCTCACTATTAAATGTAACGGTTGGTATATTGATTGCGGTATCTCTTAGTGTTACTAAATCATGTCTAAACTTAGTTTTTAGCTCGCCTGCGGTTGCCAAACCCCGTCTTAACAATTCGCTTTTGAGCGAAAGTTCAAGGCTTCTGCAGAGTAGGAAGTACTTTATATTACAAAGTTCCAGGTGTCCCTTTTTAGCTTCCTTCAATGCTGTGTATGCTTCTAAGTGCTCTTTAGCGTATCTTGCCAAAGCTAAAGGCCTTAACTTGACCTCTTCCATAAAGCGATTGTATCAAAGCTTGGTTATAAAAACGAGCTGAAATGAGTATCATTGATGTGTGGAACAAGTGGTAAGTAGTCCCCAACAAATAGGTAATCTAAAATACATAACGAAAAAACCCGAATTTGCGGCTTTTTTAGGGCTCGTAAGGGCTCATAAGCTGGCCGTAAGTAAAAAGGGTGGTTACAATCTCCTCGCCGTCTCAAAAGCCCTTGATATCGACCGTAAGACCCTTAAAACATGGTTAAATACGCCCATTGCCCAAAGACTTATTAGAGAAGAGTTAGAATATTACCTGGGCATGATGATGACAACAGGTAAAGACGATTGGCGACAATGGAAAGCTCAAATAGAAATTGCTCTAGAATCGGCTAAGAGCAAGGAAAGAGCATTTGCTAATACCAACATCATAGTAGTCACTAATAAAGACGAGTTCTCAGTGCAGATGGCTGAGTAAAACCCTTTTCCTAGAAATGAGTTACATGGTGGTGGGTAGGTGTATGTGTCCAGCATTGCCCCCCCCCTCAGTACTCAGAAACTACTGGTCCCGCTTTTTGATTTTTCTCCCTAACTTTATGTAAATACCTACAGACAGTTACCCACTCTTTTTGTGTCATATCTAGCGTATACACCCCGAACATGAAAAGAAAATGAAAAATTATAGATAAGTAGTAGAATATGGCTTACTTGAGCTAAAAACTTGATATAGCGACCTATGGACACTCACAAAAAAGGCAAAAACAAAACGAAATATCAAAAGATACAACAGGATGCTGTCTCTAAAGAAGAAAAAGATAGATTAATTTCTGTTAAAAATATGTATGAGAAGTTCGGGACTTTCCAGGAAGTTGCAAACCGTATGGGACTTACGAAACCAAGGATTTGGCAGATGATGAAAAAAGGACATAGGTTAGGCTTGTTCCACTATGTAATTAGTAGAAAACACAATCTAAACCAACTCACAAAATCTATAAGTCGGGATAAAGTTGTTAACTTAATAAAGAAGGGGTGCCGAATTTCTGAAATATGCACAGAACTTTCTATCCGACCACTGGAACTAAATGCTTTAAGAGATTTCTACAAAATTAGGCTCAAATCAAACACTAGGTTAGCAAAAAGGGAAAGGTACTTGGGCAAATATTTAGAATTTGTAACCAGATTGGGACACCACCCGTCCACTAGGGAATTGGTTGACTCAAAAACAGGACGTTCTCTGTACAACAACATTTGGTTGTATTGGGGAGGTATAGATAATTTCAGAAAAATGAACAACATAGATAAACCGAGTTTTAGAATCACGGAAAAATTCAAACAAGGTAGGGGAAAAAGTGTAAAAGAAAAGCAACTAGGTAAAATCGAAAGACTTAAAAGGGTTAAAGATTTTATCAAAAGCCACGGCAAAGTAAGCTCAAAAGAGATAAGATTTGCCTTAAATCTAAAAACAAGCACAACTATCTTGTATCTAAAGGAATTGGTTGAAAGCCAAACAATAAAAACTGAAGGTAAAGCGCGTTCAAGAAAATATCATTAGGATTAAATTACTACCATACTTGCTGGATTTAATTTAAAGATTCGTTTAGACTTATAGTTGTAATGACTCAAATGAAAATTTGATTAGCGTACAAAGTCCGTATCTTTTATTACGGGCTTTTTTTGTATTTATTTCTTGGATTTGGAGGTGAATAGATTATGAAGAAATTATTTAGTTTTATAATCGCAGTTGTGGGAATGTTAGCGTTTTCGGGCGTTACATTTGCAGCAACAGCAACTGTTTACGATGCTTTGCCGAGCGTATCACCAGACACTAGTTACCCAAGCCAACCTTTTCAAGCACAGCAGGTTTACGAGTTCGGTGATCTAATCCAACTTGGTGGAACAAACCGTATTTTGGATAGTGTTACGGTAACTCTGAGCGACTACGCCCCGTATGCCAGATATACATCAGATATTCGTTATAGCGAAAATTCAGTATATTGGACACACCCTATCACGCTTAATGTATATAACGTGGTTTCTGGAACGCCAAATACCGTAGGTTCTTTGCTTGGTACAGTAACCCAAACAATTAATATTCCTTGGAGACCTGTGGCAAGTGATGGATGTCCCGTTGTTTATGGAGATGTCCAATGGAAAGACGCTAACAATGTCTGTAGAAGTGGGTACGCGTTCAACGCCACTTTTGATTTGAGTAGTTTGAACGTAACTTTACCTGACAATATTATTATTGGTGTAGCATTTAACACGCAGTCCTATGGACAGGTACCTATGACTGTTGACGGCCCGTATAACTCCCTTAATGTAGTGGTGGATAACCAGACCGTAAATACTGGTACTGATAATATAGACTCAGCTTTCTTAGACTCTACTTGGGATGGAGCTTACTACAGCTCGGGTACCCTGGGGGTGTTTCGTGAAGACACTGGTTGGGCACCAAACGGTACGGTAGCTTTGCAGGTTACAGCTAATGCAACAACCCCGAGTATTGATAGTCAGTGCAAAAACAATGGTTGGAAAAATTACATTGATGGTGATGGGAACACATTTAAGAATCAGGGGGCGTGCGTAAGCTACGTGGCAAAAAATAGTTTGGTTGGTAAAGTAACTGGGGATATACAGATGTCAGATCCTAGCCAGAAAATGATTTTTGACGCGTTTGATTATGGTCAAAATTCTGCACAGGATAAAGGTTCGGTAGAATACTGGAACTATGACTACCCAGGAGTATTGCATTACACAGCCAACGTACTGTGTGCAACGGTAGACAAAGTAAGTAAGACTGCGAGGTTCATGTTCCAAGTTCCGGAATTAGGTAACATTTATGTAGTTTCGTATGTTTCCGATTTAGGAACTCCTGGAGCGAGCACAGATACTTATGGTCACAACGCTACTGGTGATTTAACTCTTGCCAAACAGTGGTGTGAAACAGGAGGAGGTAGTATCAGTTCGTACACGATAACGGACGGGAACTTAGTTGTTCACAAGTAACCTCTCATGTAATTGGTTAAATGACGCAACCCATCGGGAACTCGGTGGGTTGTTTGTTTTTACGAAATATCAACAAAAACAATTATTAAACTTCGGAGAAAATTCACTTATGTGATAATAACTTGGTGTCCTCCTACGCAGGTGAGGGTTAGAACTCACTCTCAACGTAATCAGCATATAACTTTTCTAGATAATCTTTGAACAAACCCCCCTGTTTGTCGTAGTCCATGTATAACACATCTTTAGTATCCTCAAGTTGCTCGTAAGCTTGCCCGATTAAATGATTTTCTTGGTTTTCAGAAATGTTTTGGTACCAGGAATCTTCTTTGTCACCACCATCGCCTTCCTTAAGTAAAGAAGCAATCTCATGATTCTTTATCTCATCTATTATTGGATACTGATCTTCGTCTTTAAGTGGGTATGTTGGTGTCACGGTCTCCCTAGTTTCGTCGTCTGTGTCGGGTTCCTCATCGGCTTGGTCCGACTCTTCTTCCTCAGAAGTGTCTTTCTGAATTTCTTCAACTTTTGGCTGATTTCCCTGACCAAGAGATTCCTCAGATTCGGGCACAGTAACATTTTCGGAAGTTGGAAAATCTTTGTCACTTGTCGATATTACGGCTTTATTCACGCCAAACCCTCTGTTTTTCATAACTGCTGCAACAGAAACACCAGACACTAACACAGCTATTATTAATAAAGCAATCTTAAGTTTGACCATATTGGATTAATTATATACGTTGCAGGAACTGGCCGATAGCAATTAGTAAAGTAGTTTGGTTATAAAAAAGACAGAAATTTGGTATATTAATAGTAGACAAGCATTTAGCTCACGCAAAACAGTCAAGAATAAATATTAAGATGGAAGATTAAGATTCCTGCCGAGTATTTATTTATTGACTGCTTTTTTGTAGTCAGGAAAAGGGCAACTACTAGAAAATGAATAGCTATAAAAATAAAGATAAAACTAAAACCTCAAACATAGTTTTAGCTACAACTTTCAGCTTCTTTTATCCGATTCAACAAATTGAGTTTAATACTAATGGGCAAGCCATATTTGTGTTTCCGGCAGATACCTTAAAGGTAGAGGAGAGATTTTGGAAAAAAGAGCTTAAATTTGATCCTATTAGCTTTTCAGATTGTAGAAGAAACCTCATATCAATGATAAATGAGAGTAAACAAGAGGTGTAAACAGCTTTCAAAATTACAGTTGGAATCAATCGGCTTGCTAACAGAAATTGCGCTAGTTATGCTCCTTAGTACCCAGTCTGAACCGCAGCCATCTAGGAACAGGGGTACAAATGAGTGAATTTAAGCAAGGTTTTACCTCCTTTTCTAATGTATCTATAAGAAACCCCAATATTAAAGACCATCTGTTTAGATTTTGGATAGTTCTAGAATCTCATATGGGAGTAAAAGGTAGAGCTAAGGTAAAACTATCAACAATCGCTAAAGAGATGGGAAAAGACAGAAAGTCTTCGGAAAGAGCCTTAAAGTGGTTTCTTAAAAACTCAAACCTCAAAACTAGAAAAGTTGGTTATATTTATGAGTTTTATACTGATCCAGTCGTAAGTGTCGTATATGGTAAGACACCGGTGTCGCATATCATACCCCATGGGTGTTCCACTATAAAAAGAAGTATTGAAAAAGAAGTATATAAAAATAATATAAATAATCTATTTAATAATAAGAAAGATTTGAAAGAAGACAGAAAACCCAGAATTTTAAGCGAGCAAGAGCTGAAGCTAGTTCAAGATGTTGTCGATTGGTTTTCCCTTCCAGTGTTTAAATCAAATTACTCAACTAAACAACAATTTTTAACTGTTAAAGGTTTGTTGTATAAACATGGGTTTGAAAAATTAAGAAAGACTTACAATGATGTGGCAATTACTGGTCCCGACCCGCACCCCAACGTCTTTTGGAAAAGGCTACAAAATATTGATATTTCAGCAAAAAAGGGTGAAAAAGGTGTATAATTTAATTGTAGCCAACTTAATAGTATTGCCTTTTTTTATGACCGTCTTAGGACAACTGAAGGTAATACTTTTGTTGGCTACACCTAGGGCGGTCATTTAATAATATGAATGTTATAGGTTATATAAGAGTCTCAAGTGAAGAACAAGTAGAAAACTATTCCTTAGCCAACCAGGAGGAATATATAACAAATTTCTGTGCTAAAAATAAGTTTACGTTAATTAAGATTTTTAGAGACGAGGGTAAATCCGCCAAAAATACCAATAGACAGGGCTTACAGAGAATGCTGGAATTTGCTTCCGATAAGAAAAATGAAGTTAACGCTCTCGCTGTATATAAAATAGACAGGCTATCTAGAGAAACATCTGATTTTCTTGATATAAAAAGACAGATTCAGCTTAACCAAATTTCATTAATATCCGTTACAGAGCCTATGGATTCCTCTCCTATGGGTGAGTTTATGGAAACGTTGGTAGCTGCTCAGGCAAAGTTAGATAACAGAATGAAAAGTCAAAGGACAATAGACGGCATGACTAAAAGACTGGAGGCAGGACTGCCAACTAATCCCCCTTCCAATGGGTATAAATTTGAAAATAATACCGTTGGTAAAAATAATGTAGTTCGTGATGAGCCTAGATTCTCTCTACTACAAAAAGCAGGCCGAGAATACTTGAAAGGTATTTATAATTTCTCTCAAATAGCAAAAATGCTCAACTCCTGGGGGTATGTGACAAAAAAAGGCAGCCTAGCTGATGAGAAATCAGTCGGCAATTTTTTAAGAAACAAATACTACGCGGGGATCATATACTCGAAACCACGCAAAAAGGAATTTCTAGGCAGTTATGAAGCCATGTTTAATATAGAAGAATGGCTTAAAATACAACAAATCATTATCGGAAAGACTAAATCTGCAAAACCTAAATTAAGGAACAACCCAGATTTCCCTTTGAGAAACTTCTCACTTTGCTGTAACTGTGGAAAAAAGTTATCCGGCGCTTGGTCAAAAGGAAGAAACTCATTATATGCTTACTATTTTTGTCCCAGTTGCAAGAAGTCTATACGAAAAATGCGATTAGAGGACGAATTTTTAGATTTGCTGTTTTTGCTAACGCCAAAACCCGAAACAATTGAAATCTTTGCCAATACTCTTTACGCAAAATACAACCAAAAGGTACTAAACTCTTCAGACGAAAGAACTTTGATCAAAAAGCGTATAACTGATTTAAATGTAACTAAGTCAGCTTTAATTGAAAAAAACCTGAGGGGTGTTTATTCGGATGAGCTATTTACAGAAATGCTTAAAAAACTTAAAGAGGAACTAGACGGTTTAACAATCCAACTAAGTTCTCTAGATGAAGAAATCCTAACCATAGACGACTTAATCGGGTTTTCTAAGAAATTTTTATCAGATTTACGAACCACCTGGAATGTGGCGGATTTACAAACAAAACAAAGGCTACAACAAGCAATCTTTCCAAAAGGGATAACTTATCTAAATCCAGGTATACGAACCGCCGATATTTGCTGTCTATTCAAGGTAATCGGCAAGTCTGAATTGGAAAATCGTAATATGGGGTGGTGTACGGGAGTCGAACCCGCTAAAACTGCCTCCACAGGGCAGCG
>CAYMCX010000020.1:8684-11573 GCA_964389145.1 uncultured Candidatus Saccharibacteria bacterium | reverse complement strand
TATGCAGTGGGTGCTAAAAATACCCCAGTATGCAGAAATACTTATTCAAGGTCTAAGTGAAGTAGATTTTCCAAATTCAATAAAACAGGCGCAAATTAACTGGATCGGAAGATCTGAAGGTGCTGAGTTAGATTTTGGAGTAGAAGGGATGGAAGATAAAATTCGGGTATTTACCACAAGATTAGATACCATATATGGCGCGACTTTTATTGTCATGTCACCGGAACATCCTCTAATTAACAAAGTAACAATCGAAGAAAAAAAGTCTGATGTCGAAAAATATCAGAGGCTTGCAGGAAATAAGAGTGACCTGGAGCGTACAGAATTAGCCAAGGAAAAAACAGGAGTATTTACTGGCCGTTACGCAATAAATCCATTTAATAATGAAAAATTACCAATCTGGACAAGTGATTTTGTTGTTACAACATACGGTACGGGTGCAATTATGGGTGTTCCCGCACATGACGAAAGAGATTTTGAATTTGCAACAAAGTTCGGCTTGGAAATCACGCAGGTTATTGCACCAAAAACAGGAGAAGCAGCACTTCCCTACACCGAAAACGGTGTGTTGGTAAATTCGGATATATATAACGGATTGGAAGTTGAGCAGGCCCGTAAAGAAATGTTAAAAAAACTTGCGAGTGGGAGTTTGGGTGAACACAAAGTTAACTACAAAATAAGGGATTGGGTATTTTCACGCCAAAGATATTGGGGAGAGCCTATTCCTTTAATGTACACAAAGCCAAACGGAGAAACTGTAGCTGAAACAAGACTTCCACTAACACTTCCGGAAGTACCGGATTATTTGCCAACATCAGATTCGGTTTCCCCATTAGCAAAAAATACAGAGTGGGTAAACACTACTACACCGGAAGGAAAACCTGCAGAAAGGGAAACAAGCACGATGCCAAACTGGGCAGGATCCTGCTGGTACTTTATTAGATACACAGATCCAAATAACGACACAACATTTGCGGATCCTGAAAAAATGAAATACTGGCTACCTATCGATAGATACTTTGGGGGTGCAGAGCATACTACAATGCATCTTTTGTACTCAAGGTTCTGGTACAGGTTTTTCTACGATTTAGGGCTTGTTCCAACAAAAGAACCTTACATGTGGCGGTTAAACGGCGGTTTACTTTTGGGACCCGACGGCAAGAAAATGTCTAAATCACTGGGAAATATTGTAGATCCGATGGTTGTCATGGAGAACTATGGCGCCGATGCATTAAGAATGTTTATTACATTTATTGGGCCTTACGAGGACACATACCCCTGGAACGAGAACGGAATAAAAGCTACTTATAGATTAATTAATACAATTTACGGCTTGAGAGGTAACATAGAAGAAGGTGTTAAGAACGAAGTTTTAGAAAAAGCTTTCCATAAAATGCTTAGTAACGTAACAGGCATGATCGAAAACCTAAAAATGAATACCGCAGTTAGTGAGATTATGATCTTTGTGAACGAAGCAAAGAAAGCTGCAAAAATTGATAAAATTCTTTGGAAAGAATTTATTAAAACCCTGGCACCTTTTGCTCCATTTTTAGCGGAGGAACTTTGGGCTGATACGAACGGATACACCACTTGGAATAAGAGCAACAGTGTACACGTACAGGAATGGCCTAAATACAATGAGGAACTGATAAAAGAAAAGGAAATTTCCATACCTATTCAGGTTAACGGAAGAATTAAAGACGAAGTAAAAGTTTCACCTGAAGACACTGAAGAAAACGTAAAGTCAAAAGTTATGTCTATGGATAAAATTGCTGACGTAATAACTGGTAAGTCCGTTGTAAAATTTATCTATATCCCCAACAAAATCGTAAGTATTGTCACAAAATTATAAAATGAGAGCCCGCGATTGCGAGCCCTCAAGTTGTTGTGCTCAAAATTTCTGACCTATAGAAGAATAAATGTCACAGTTACGGTCTTCGAAAGTTCTGTAGATCCTGGAATTAGTTCAGCGCCACCTCCACCACCCATACCGTCTCTCATAAATATCTGGTTTCCACCACCTGAAATACCTTCCAAAAAGTTGGTCATTTTGCCAAGATTTCTACCGCGTAATTTAGCCACTGTTTGTGCCTTTAATTCCGCGTCTTTAATAGCTTCGGCGATTAACTCCTCTTCACTGGAACTTGCAGAATTATCTACTCTGAAATTAGGTCCGTAAACGCTTTCTGCCTGAAGTGTCGAGAGAAGCGTAGTCAAGCCGTCCGCTTTTTCTACATCTCTTAACGTGACATCGATTGTTGTATTGGCTCTCCAATCACCAAAGAGAGTTTTCTGAGTGTAACTATCCCATGTCTGATCCTGGAAAACGCTATAATTTGATGTTTTTATATCTTCTTCGGAAATTCCAAAGTTTCGTACAGCATCCAAAATAGCAGACGATTTCTCGTTCATTTCTCTAACAGCCTCGGCTTTTTCAGAATTTATACTTGTTACACCAACAGAAAAAGAAGCTATACGGTTATCTTGGATAGCGTATCCCGTTCCTGTCACAGTAACGTAATCAGTACGGCCAATATTTACTAAACCTAAACTTTTACCTAGAGATAAACCTACAAGAGTAACTAAAAGACCTGCGGTCATTAATAGAAAAACTATATCTTTTTGAGTTGCGGGCATGTTCTCACCTCTTTCCGATACTAATTAATTTGTGAGCTAAGTATATTAATGAGCGTTAATTAAATCAAGAAGAATACGAGTAAGCTTTTCTCTATTATGTACAAGCAAGCTTCGCTTTAAAGCATCCGCGTTATTTTTCTTTACTGCAGCTAGCTCAATCAGGTCTTCCTTTATGACCTTGTACGATTCCGATGTAATACCGTTAGTAACAGGATAACCCTTTTCTTCTTCATATTTCTTTAGTAATGCTTT
>CAYMCX010000020.1:6406-8674 GCA_964389145.1 uncultured Candidatus Saccharibacteria bacterium | reverse complement strand
GGGAACCTCCCCGTTATTTGTGATTACAACATCCGGATATCTTCCAATGTAATTTTTGACTTCCTCCACGTGGTCCTTAGCGGAGAATTGATGCGTTTGAGTGTATCTAGTCATCAAATTTACGATATAGATTATTTTAGCTTTACTTGATAGTACGGCCTTCTTAGCACCTAGTACTGCAAAATTTGGTAGTATGCTTGCGTATAAGTCACCCGGCCCAATAATAATGTAGTCGGCATTTTTTATACTTTGAGCAGCTTTACTGTAGATAGAAGCTCTTGGGGACAGTCTAATTTTCTTGATCCGCTTACCCCCAGAATGCTCGGGGTTTAAGTTGTCCTCACCAATAATAAAAGTTCCGTCGGTATATTCAACAACTAAATCAACGTTTTCACATGTAATAGGTAAGATTGTTCCTTCTAATCTAAAAACCTCGCCTGCAATTTCCAAGGCCTTGGGAGTAGAACCGGACAAATCCTGCAACGCTGTTAATAGTAAATTACCTAAATTATGTCCTTTTAATCCTTCACCATTATTAAACCTATAAAGCAATAATTCCCTAATCCAGGATTGATCACTCTCACGGGCAAGTGCTGCTAACGACTGCCTTAAGTCCCCTACCGGTAAAAATCCAAATTGATCACGTAACCTTCCGGTTGAGCCCCCCGAATCGGCAACAGTTACAATAGCGGTAAGATCTAAATCTTGTTGTTTTAAACCGGAAAGAACGGTAAATGTACCGGTACCTCCACCGATAACTACGACTTTAGGTTTTTTCTGACCATTGAAATTTTTTTGTGGCATAGCTAATTGATGGCAGTAACTAGGATGTAGCGGCTTTCGGCGTATCCCCAAAGAGGATAGCCTTGAATGTTAACCTTCTGACCAAGTGTACTTTCCATATGTACCCAAATTAGATTATTTGAGGGGTGGATAATTACAGAGTTACTAAAACTGCTCTTCTCAGAAAGTGAATCTATAAATGGCACCGTAGTGTTTATTACATAATCATATCCGATATCGGGAGTTTGTCTTGTGGACCTGGCAATAACCCCGTTAAGGTTTACACTTTGCGAACTTTCCAACGTCTCGTCAATAGAATTCTGATAGGGTGTGCAATTCTCAAAGTCAACTACAGTCATTTCGACAGCTGATACCGTAATTCTATTGTAAGTGTCTGGAGCTAGAGAGGATTCTTTTGTTTCAGATAAGAAAGCATGAACACACTTTCCTTCAAAGGATTGGAAATTATCGTCTTTAGTTTCCAAATAAACACCCGAAACACTTTTATCAAAAATCATCCTTTCACCAAAATCTGTTATTTGAAATTTTCTGCCTGGGATATTAAGTCCCGAGGTACGCACAACACCCGTTATATCCCAAACTTCCGGTTGAATTTTTGTAGTAACTGTACGGTTGTGAATTGATGCAAAAGTAAATATAAAGATAGATAAGAATATTAATATTGTGACGAGAAGTGTAATGTTATTCTTCATTTTCATGTGCTAATGCCTTTTTTGCTGCTTCGATTAAGTTGTTAGGCTCCCCCATTGGCGTGCCCTCGGCTGTACTTAACACTTTACCCAAAACCCTCATCTGCACGTTCTGTTTTTCTAAATCACCAACGTCCTTTTCTAATTTACCCAGAACTTCCTGCGATCCCAAAGCCTCTAAATCTGTATTTTCATGTAAAGATTCAATAGAAGCCATAATCATTTATACCATTAAAGTTCCAACCTTTTC
Source organism: uncultured Candidatus Saccharibacteria bacterium (assembly GCA_964389145.1). GTDB lineage: Bacteria > Patescibacteriota > WWE3 > UBA101185 > UBA10185 > CAYMCX01. Next base: position 6,931 of record CAYMCX010000020.1, on the reverse strand, counting down.
AAACCACTTTTCAAACTTAGTCATATGCCCGGGATATGGTGTGTTATAAGGACTGCCTGAGTTATACGCAATAGTTAATTGCTGCGGGGTAAGATTTCCTCCATATACATCCTGATTACGTTTGTGATACCTGCCAATTAACTCTATATTAACCTCAGGGTCGAACAATTCGTTAGCGGGTCCGTCAAACCCCAATCCGCGCGCCGTTCCAAGTAAAATTTGTCCTAAACCGTAGCTTGCATCATTGATACTAGGTTCCTGACGAACAGCATACGTGTTTCCTCCGGATTCAATCATGATCGTTGCAAAGATAAGCTTAGGATCTACTTCATATTTTTTAGCGATCCTCTCAACAGCAGGTCCGTATCTATCCTTAACTAATCTAAATTTTTCCTCTTCAAATTTCAATTCCTGTAAAATAAATTTCTCGTTATCCTTCAACTCGGAATAATCAGAATACTTAGAAATAATAATCTTCGCCAAATCACAAAGAAAATTATTCTCAATTCCAATTACCTTCCCGTA
>CAYMCX010000020.1:0-6396 GCA_964389145.1 uncultured Candidatus Saccharibacteria bacterium | reverse complement strand
TCGTCAGGCTCTATAACTTTCACAACCGGCGGAAAGCTTGAGGTGTCGGCGGGAGGAGAAATCCATTGAACCTTAAACTCGCCTGGCTTCATTACTAATAATAATGTTGCAGCAAATTCCGCGGAATGTTTAGCTAGTTTTTGTATCGGAATATTGTTGGAAGTAAGCCACGAGTAAAACTCCGAATGCTTACTTTTAATATCGTTTATGATATCTTGCTGCTCTTTAAGTAACTCTTCTTTACGTTTCTGTAACTCTTTAATCTGATCTTGCACATCCATTCTGTTAATATTACTAGTTTTAACTAGCTCCTACTAGTTGTAACTAGCTCCCACTAGTTACAACTTGCTCCCACTAGTTCTAACTTGAGGAGACAAACTCTTCGAGTTCTTTGACGCCACCAAAGGCTATTCTGTCAGGAACGTAGTCTTTTGTGTTTAACATTAAGGCTGGGGTTATAACAAACTCACCCCATTTTTCCGTAATATCATCTAAAGCTGTTACCAAACTTTCTTTTTTGCCCAAATTATCAAAAAGATCGGTTTGAAGACTGGCGCCTTTAATTAAACCAAAACAAGACTCAGCCAATATCGCTACAGGCTTTTTGTACGGGGAATGAGACAGTATTTTATACGCCTCTTTATAAATATCCCGAGAATCAAACAAATCCTTGCCCACCAAATGTCCGTGGTGCCAATAGGTGCCATCTCTATAGCTTACAGACACATGCATTCCTTTAGCCCTGTAACCACCCTTACGTAGCCTTCTGCCGGTCTTTTCTACCAACTTATATAATATTGGTGCCAATTCCTCTAAGGTTTTTAAAGGCTTTGGTAGGGCATACGAATTTCCGTAACTGTGCCTCCCAAAGACCACATCGTCGGCTTCCCAGCCATGCAGTCTTAAATACCAGTAGTAACCTGTAATAGAACGAAAAGCGGATACTAACGTCCTGGCATCTGCGTTATAAAAATCCTGTACGGTGTAAATTTCCTGAGAAGCCAGGCGAACGGCATTATTGCGTTTAATTCCGCAAAGATCCGTTAGCTCCATGGAGCTAAAGATACCTGCAAAATTACCTTTGTATATTTCATCAAGACCATCAGGCTTATGTAATCCGGCTGCTGTTTTAGCTAAAAACCTATTTGGGGCAATACCTACCGAAACCGTAATCCAATCCCCTATTTCCTTCTTAATTTTTGTCTTGATCTCCTTTGCCACCTCATGCATTCCCTTTTTAAATGACGGGTAACCCTCGAGGTTTAAAACAAACTCATCTATGGATTTAGGCATAAAATCTTCTGTGTACCGCGAAATTAGTTCACGAAGTTTTAAGTGAACGTCCCTGTATTTGCATGGATCCGGAGCCAAAATGATAAGATCCTGAAATATAAGCTTTCCCTCCTTCACTCGCATACCGGTTTTAATTCCCAACCTTTTAGCCTCCACGGAAGCTGCCAAAATGCACCCGTTTGGCGTAGGATACGCAGCCACGGCAATAGGCTTACCCCGTAATTTAGGGTTAGCCTGCTGTTCAATCGTCGCAAAACAGGAATTAATATCAATATGCATGATAGTAGAAGGCTTAGGGTTAAAAGGCAGGTTAATCAGTTTGTCCATCTGATACCTCCTGAACTTCCCAAGATAGCGTATCTGTATCGCAAACAAGCCTAAAAGACAGTTCCGATGTTTCCACAGAATATACATGGTAAAGGGTTTTTCCTTGTCTATACTGATGATGATACCCAACTTTAGTGACTTGGTAGTTCCTGCCCTCCCAAATAAGGGTTTTGGGGTAAAATGCCCGCATTTTATGGTTAAAAAAGGAGTATACTGATATTGGTGCTTTGAGTCTTTCTATCATAAGTTTTTGAATTAGCGAATAAAACCCGAATATATTATTTATACTGGAAAATCGATTAGCAATCAATAGCCGGTAAGGTAGACTTTTATCAATATTCATGGTACTATCCCTTTGTCTCTTGAGATCGTTTGGAGTAACTTCGAGTTTTCCTCTTAGGTATTTCCCAGTCTTAGAGTACGAAAATATATGTACTGTTTTAAAAATATGAAGGGCGGTGATTTAGAATGACAAAGTTATACGTCGGTAATTTACCCTATTCTTTCACCGAAGAAACCCTTAGAAACTTGTTCGCTTCCTACGGAAACGTCGCTTCATCCAGTATCATCAAAGATAGAGATAGTGGCAGAAGTAAAGGATTCGGATTTGTAGAATTAGAAGATGACAACGCTGCTCAAACAGCCATCAACGAATTAAACAATAAGGACATCGAAGGTAGAAATCTAGTAGTCAACGTCGCAAGACCAATGACAGATAGACCTAGAAGGGATTTCGGAAGAAATAGGTAAGTTCGCGGGTAGCATTTAACTGCTACAACGAATTTATAGAAATAGCACGGCTGTAAAAGGTCGTGCTTTTCTTTTCTAAAGATGTTAATTAGAGTTTTAAGAGAGCAATAGCTTCTTCTACGGATAGTAACTTCTGCTCGCCTGTCTGCATATTCTTTACTGTTATTTTGTTTTCTTTTACTTCGTTATCGCCCAGTATTCCAACAAAAGGAATACCTAGCTTATTTGCGTATTCAAACTTTTTTCTAAGATCCACAGCCTCGTTTGTAAAAACTTCCGTAGGAATACCTGCAACTCTAACCTCTGTTGAAATTCTAAAAGCCTCGCTCATAGCTCCCACAAAGGGTACAACCAAAAATCTGGTAGGTGTAGAGGTGCCTTTATTTAAAATCCCAAGCTCATTTAATTGGAAAAAAAGTCTAGTTAAACCGATGGAAATTCCAACACCGGGTAATTTCTGATCCGTGTAATATTCAGCTAGGTTATCGTACCTGCCGCCGGAACACACCGAGCCAAGCTGTGGGTAATCAGTAAGTATGGTCTCGTAAACTGTTCCTGTGTAATAATCCAATCCGCGGGCAATTGTTAAATCAATAGCCCAATTTTTCTCAGGGATTTCAAAGTATTTAATAAATTTAACAACCTCGGCTAGGTCTTTTAATCCCTCAGTAAAAACGGGATTTGATATCTGCAAATTTTCAAGGGCTTTTAACACAAAAGAAGAGTCCCCTCTTATTGCCAGTAAGTTTAGAAGTTTGTCGGTATTAATGTTATTTAGTCCTAGCTCAGCAAGCTCTCTTTTTACACCGCTATCCCCAATTTTCTCCAGTTTATCGATAGTTCGTAAAACATCTGCCGCGATATCTTTCAAACCCAATTCCTCCATAAAACCTGTGAGTATTTTTCTGTTATTTATCCGAATAGTGTAGTCACCCAAACTAAGTTTTAGAAAAGTAAAATAGATTACAGCAAGAATTTCCGCGTCGTTTACCAAGTCTAGCGAGCCCTTGCCAATAATATCAATATCGCACTGGTAAAATTCTCTAAAGCGCCCTTTTTGGGGCTTCTCACCTCTATAGACTTTGCCAATTTGATATCTTCTAAATGGAAAGTTTAATTCGTTGAAGTGTTCGCTTACGTACCTGGCTAGAGGAACGGTTAGATCAAACCTTAAAGCTAAATCGTTATCACCTTTTTTAAAAGCATACGTCTGGCGCTCAGTTTCTGCCCCAGCTTTTGCCAATAAAACTTCAGCCTTTTCAATAATTGGTGTGTCTGTTGGAACAAAACCGAACAATTCGTACGTTTCCTGTATCGTTTTGAGCATAGAATTAAAAACTATCTGCTCTTTAGGAAGAAGTTCCATGAATCCGGGCAATATTGAAGGTGTTATCTTGTCTTTGTTGTAGCTCATACTGCAAATATATTAATGGCTATTGATGATAATGTAAATAGAAACGAGGGGTTTATATGTAAAAGTTGACCTGATCACAGCCTTAAGGCCTATAGTTATCATACGCACAAACTTGACCAAAACCTATAGCATTGATAAAATCCAGACGCTTATTCAATAAGTACTATTCTTATTAAGCAGAACATTGAAAACATATCTAAGGAGAAATATGCAAAGGAAACCTATAACGTATTTGAAGTGGGCATTCTCCGTCGTTCTACCCTCTGCTGTAATGTACTACCTATTCCTTAAGACCAACACAAACGGTCTACTGGTATTCATTATTGCGTTGGGTATATGTACTGGGTTACTGTTTGCCTTTCGGCTAGTAATTCTTCCCGGTACACCAGACGAAAAGGAAGCCCTTCAGGAAGAAACAATCCTGAAATCCATCAACACTCTATTAAACGCACTAGACAAGGAGGCTGAACTCAGCAAGAACGACGATATCGTCACAGGAATAAGGAATGTTTTGGCGTACGCCAGAACTTTTGTCCTTCTTCTTGCCGGAGACGACTTTAGCTCAACCGAGCTTGCAAAAGGTGTGAGGAATAATATCCAAACACTGGTAAGTCAGCTCAGAGAGTGCAACCGTCTCGCGGAAGGTTCAAGTGACAGAATATACCAGACGGTATCAAATGCATCTCACGCCATCAGTCAATCCCTGCAAACCATGGTGTCAGATTACAAAGCGGGAAGAATCCAGGCAGTAGAGCTGGAACTGACTGCGCTTAGTCGGCAACTAATGATGCAAGGGTACATATCAAATCAAAGTTCAAACCACGGTGAAGGAAAAGAGGATTAAGTATGACAACAAAAACTAGCACAACAGAACTGGACTCTACGCAGCTCGCCAGGACGGAGCATCTTGCGAAAAAGACTGCCATAGTCGTTATCGCGGACGTCATGGGATTGGGGGCTTCGGTACAAAAATCGATAGCCATCCAAGATCCGGAAGTTGACAAGGTTCTGATGAAGGACCTCGGACCTGTAGGCGATATGTTTATTCAGATGCAGGGGGGCATGTCTTCCTTGAAACCCTCCGAAACCTTGAGCATGAAACCTACTTGGATCGATACCTTCGTTGAGAAGTTTGCGTTTTTACGCAGCCACTTCGGAATTCTGGCCAGGTTTATCAAGCAGTATGAAACCGTCTCCGCCTTCGTGAAAGATATGTCCAGTAAGATCCGCGGCGAATTATCTGGTCTGATTGTAGACGTGACTTCGAAAGAAGCCAGCATCGCGCTGTATATGGAGTACGAGATCGAACTTCTTGTGTGGGCGCGCGTCGGAGAATTGAAACTTCGGGAGCTCGAAAACACAAAGAAGCGCCTGGAAGGAAAGCAACGTGGTTCCTCCGAAGATCAGCAGCTTACAGGGCTAAAGAGCTTGATCCAAATTCTTAGCCAGCGGATCAATAACCTGCGCACGGCTTCCATGTTAACAAAGCAGGCCTGGGTGCAACTTGAAACTTCGAAAACCGCAGAGTGGTCACTGATTGAAAAAACTGATGCGGGACTAAACTTTAACGAAGCTGCATGGAGGCAGGCGGCAAGAGCTGTAGTATCGGCTCTGCGTATGTGCAAAGCTGCAGACCTGGTCGACCGTATTCAGGAATACACCGAGGTGATTTTACTCGAATCGGCGCAACTTCAGAAAAAGGCTTCGCTACAATCCTCGGATGTAGGTTCCCGAGCGATCGCCAGCCTGGCGTTAATGCAGCAAGTTAACGAACTTGCAATCGAAACCATCACAGAACAAAACGCGGTTTTCATTAACAGTCGCCAGGCGATGAAAGAGGCTGATCTAGCAATGGTTGATCTGCGCAAGCAGCTTAAAGCAGCGCTAGTATCATAATCATAATCAAACTCAATCTCAGACAAAGTCAGGAGAACTTAAACAAATGGAATCAAGTCGATCCCGAACTCCCAAGAATCCACTGACCACGATTCTTGGAGTTGGAATAGTGGTCAGCTTCCTGTTCGTCGCAGTTGTAGTTTACGTGCAGGACATCAAACCACGCATCTCTGCGGAGCAAGAGGCAGTGCAAAAGAGTTACACCTTTACCCTTCTCTGCAAAGTTATGGAGCCTATTACCGGAATTTTTCAGCAATGGCTCATTGGTCGTGAAGGCGAAAATGCGTGGGTTTACGTTGCAGCTTGCTTGGTTGAAAGCCCTGATGATATCGAGATCATCTCCAACGGGGTTACCAACCTATTGCCAGCACCCCAAACCGGACTACACTTCATTGTCATCGCAGACAGTGCTCCGGTTTCAGTTATTGACTGGGAAAAGCAGTTCCGGGACGCTGGGTACGCGCTCGGAGATCCTAATCAAGTGCCGCCGACTAAGCTTACTTCATACGCTTTCTCCAGCGAGAACATGAGGCTGTATATGCTCAACCTACTGGAATCTAGCGTTGAGGACGGTGCAAAGTTCAAAGTATTGTGCCGGGAAGCAATCGATCAAACGTCTGACAATCCCCGTGATTGGCGGCCGTATCATCTCTGTTCGTCAAACTGAGGGAGACACCATGACACGGTCAAACGTTTTTCGTCTATTAACAGGGTTA
>CAYMCX010000019.1:4691-11837 GCA_964389145.1 uncultured Candidatus Saccharibacteria bacterium | reverse complement strand
TATGAACACAGACGGTTGGGTGGTCAATAATGATATAAGTGCGGGAGCTGCCATGGGGGTATTATAGCAAAGTTTTTTATGCTAAAATTGCGCAATGCAAATAGCTATCACCTTCTTCAAGGACGCTTATGCGGAAATACAGCGAGTTAGATTCCCCTCTAAACAGGAGACTATCCGCTTGACTGCATACGTAATAGGTGTTAGTTTAGCCACTGGGCTTTTCGTGATGCTATTTGACTTCCTCTTCAAGGAAGGACTAAAAGTTATTTTATAAATAATATGGACGATCAAAAAACCAACAAAACAGACGAACAGACAGTTCCAACTACCAAAGACGAAGGAATTATGATAATTAATGACAATGCGTCCCCGGAAGCACGTTGGTATGTTGTACACACCTACTCAGGACATGAAAACAAGGTTGCAGTAACTCTTAAGCAAAGAGTAGAAGCAGCCGGATTTACCGATCGCGTTTTTAAAATCTTTATCCCCCACCAAGAAAAAATCGTTATCTCTGAAGGAAAAAAGAGATCAGTAGATGAGAGGCTTTTCCCCGGATACGTTATAGTTCAAATGGTTTTAAACGATGACAGTTGGCACATTGTACGATCCACAAGAGGAGTAACAGGATTTGTAGGAACAGGAACAACCCCTACCCCACTTCCGGATTCTGAAGTAAAAGCATTAATGAAGTTCACAAGACTTGACGCACCTAAGTTTGAAGCTAAATTTAATGTAGGAGATTCCGTAAAAATCACCGACGGACCGTTTACTGAATTCCTTGGTAAAGTTGATGAGGTTAACGAAGAGCAAGGTAAAGTCCGTGTTCTTGTGTCAGTCTTTGGACGTGAAACTCCAGTAGAGCTTGACTTTATGCAGGTATCTAGTATTTAATAACATCTCAAACATTTATGGCAGTAATAAAAAAAGTTAAAAAAATAAAAGCACTTGTTAAACTAAACTTACCGGCTGGTAAGGCTACTCCTGCACCTCCAGTAGGTCCGGCATTAGGACAGCACGGAGTTCCTTTGATGGACTTCTGTAAAGAATTTAATGCACGCACTTCTAAGATGGGAGACGATGTTATTCCAGTAGTTTTAACAGTCTACGAAGACAGGACATTCACTTTTATCACTAAGTCACCTATCACATCATCTTTAATATTAAAGGCCTTAAAAAAGACTAAGGGCTCTGGTGTACCTAACAAAGAAAAAATAGGTTCCATCACACGAGCACAGGCTGAAGAAATTGCAAAAATCAAAATGGCAGATCTTAATACTAAAAACATGGATGAAGCTGTTCTAGTAATAGAAGGTACCGCAAGGTCAATGGGAGTAACCATAGAAAAGTAATCGTATGAATATAAATGAAGCCATCACAAAAGTTAAGGAAAGCGACAAAGCCAAATTCGATGCAACTATCGAAGTTCACATTAATTTAGATTTAGATAAAAAAATTGAACAAAACGTTAGATTTACCACTACCCTACCTCATGGAACAGGAAAAACCAAAAGAGTTGCTGTACTAGCCTCCAAGAAAATATCAAACGCAGATTTAGAATTAACCGAAAGTGATATTGAAAAGTTAGAAAAGAGTCAAATCAGACCCAAAGTTGATTTTGACGTTCTGGTTGCAGAACCCAAGTTCATGTCAAAACTAGCTAAAGCAGCTCGTATATTAGGACCAGCAGGAGTAATGCCAAATCCTAAAACAGGAACTGTCGCAGAAGATGTCGAAAAAGCAGTTGAACAGATTAAAAAGGGTAAGATCGAAGTAAGAACAGAACCCACAGCCCCAAATATTCACACTATAATAGGTAAGAAAAGTTTTTCTGATGACAAATTGGCCGAAAACTACAACGAAATTATAAGTTCGATCAAATCCAACAAACCACAAAAGGCTAAACCTGAATTTATTAAATCAATCTTTATAAGCTCTAGTATGGGAAAGTCCTTCCAGGTTGATGTTTTGTAAGACGCGTTAGAAACCCAAGTACACATCCACTTTATTTCTACTAACAGTTAACACCCCTGTTTCCAATTTAATTTCTTTTTGTGAAGGCAGTCCTTTGTCTATAACGATATAATTTTTGATAATACTAATGAAGTTTGCGTGTGTTGGAAGTATGTCAAACACTCCAGTTTCGTTTATAGAAGTGATGGTGTGAGCAAGCCCTTTATACTCTGTCTTTGTGGCGCTCCTAACATTTAATGTTAGTTGAGGTTCTTTTGATTGTTTCATGGAACGATATGACTATTTTTTAGTCAACTCTTTTAAACTACCGATATATAAAAACTTATCCTCGGTAAGACTGTCATACTTACCTTCAATGATATCTTTAACATCAGCAACGGTGGTATCCAGAGGCACGTAAGCACCCGGTCTGCCGGTCTGCTCAGCGGAAACAAAAAAGCTTTGTGTCATAAAGTTACGTATCTTTACAGCTCTTTTATACAAAATCCTATCCTCCTCAGAAAGCTCAGACTCTCCTACTAACGAAACGATTCTTTCCAACGAAGAAGCCTTTGATAAGATTGACTGGGCTTTGGTGGCAACATAATAATGCAAAGGAGAAACCGTATGGACGTTTAATACATTAGAAGTTGACTCCAAAATATCCACTGCAGGGTATCTACCCTCTCTATAAATATCTCTGGACAAAACTACTGCAGAATCCAGGTAGTCGTACACAGACTGAACAGCCTGATCTAATAAATCGTCAGCAGGCATGTAGATAGCTTCAATGGAAGTGATGGAGTTGGCCTGATTTGATATTAATCTTTCATGAAAATTTGCCATTTCGGAACTTAGTGTCGGTTGATAGCCATCTTCAGATGGAAGCGAATCCATAAGCATGCTCAGCTCATTGCCTGCCTGAGCAAATCTAAAGACGTTGTCTATAAAGAAAAGCACATCCTTTTTCATATCGTTTCTGAAATACTCCGCGTGTGTTACGGATGCTAACGCGGTTAGAAATCTGACTGAAGGACTATCGCCCATAGAGCTTAGTACTAAAGCCACGTGGTCCAAAACTCCGGTATTTTTAAGCTCCAAATAAAGCTCGTGACCCTCTCTGGTACGCTCGCCTACTCCACAGAAAACTGACAAGGTTTTTTCCTTATCCTTGTTAATAATATTGTGCAAAATTTCTGTCAGTAAAATAGTTTTTCCAACGCCGGACCCGCCAAACAAACCGGTTTTTCCCCCTTTAATTAAGGGTGAAAATAGATCTATGACTTTGATTCCAGATTCTAGTAGCTCTATCTTTGCGGAAACGTCGGAATAAGAGGGTGGAGATTGGTAAATGGATCTTGCTTCTGTGTTAGCAACGGGCTCTAAAGCGTCCTTAGCGTTTCCAAAAAGATCTGTCACACGCCCCAAAATACCGGTACCAACAGGAACAGATAGCGGCTGGTGAGTGTTTATAACCTTAGAACCCCTGGAAATTCCCGCCAGATGTGTTAGCGAAATGCAATAAAAGGAACTAACACTCGAAGACTCGTAAACCTGCATTTTCACAGTGGGATCGTTTTCCATTACCAACACATCTCTAATACTTGGCTTTGCTTCTCCAATAAACTCTACCTCAATGATAAATCCCTTAATACTCTTTACCCTGCCTTTTTGTTCCTGCTCAGTTTGGTTGTATATCTGTGTGTTATCTTCGTTCATATTAATATCCTGTTAACGTATTATGCATAAATTCTACATACTCTTCCATAGTGAATAACCCGCAAAAGTACTCATTTGCGACGCATCCGCCAGGGCATGTTTGGACTTTTGAAGTTTAAAAGCAGTGACCTTCATAGAACTCTTAATATTTGCCATAGCATAGTCCAAACTAATCATTCTTGACGCAAACTTACTCAAACCCGATTCATAAACTGACTGTTCAAAAATGGATAAAAGTATTTCTTTCTCAAAAAAGTAGATGATTTCGTCGATAGAGGGTTCAAAAAGATACTGCATGGGTTTGTTAGTTGTCGGATCTAAGCTTGCAGAAGTTTCTGAAATTTCTGACATAACACTCCCAGTAACTGCAGTTCTTTGCGGAACTTGCGACAAAATACTTTTAAACAAACCGTGATAAACGTATATATTTTCATACTCTACAACACTTTGGATAATCTTTTTCGTGTTTTCCGGATCTGAAGCACTATCTGAAAACTCGTAGAAAGTGTATGGACGTTTATCACCCAAATTATCATACATTTTCTTCCCTAGTCTCCCTACTATTACTAGATCAGCCTTCTTTTCGGCAGTATCTTTCACAAAATAGTTGAAAGTTTGTTTAACAATGTCACCATATAAGCCTGTGTTAGCTGAAAGCAATATTGCAACCGAATCCTTGTTAACTTTTCGTAAAGTACCTTCTAGTTTTTTTTTAGCGTGTTTTTTGTTAGTGCTTTTATACGAATACGCAACCTGTGCGTAAATATCATTCAAACCTGACAAAAATTCTCTGTTTTGTAAAACTGATTTTTTCACACGACGCATTCTAATGGCTGCAATTTCTTGATAGGCCTCCACGATCTGACTAAGGGTATTCGTGCTCTCTATTTCTTTTTTCAGCTTTTTGTTACTTCTCATATACTAGTGTTATTTGCTGTTAATATATGCCATAAGATCTGCTGAACCTTTGGCAAGTTTACCCAGGAGTATGTTAAAGTCGTCGGAGGAATCAACCAGTGCGTCAACCTTGTTTCTAAATTCAACATCTGAGTCATACAAGTTTGTTATTTTATCAAACAAAACTTTCGTAATAGATTCATCGTCATCCTTAATCGCACCCACCCAAATTAAACTAAATAGCATGACTTGCAAATTAAGCGGGAAAACCTGACCCATCGGCTGACTCAAAAAATTCATGACCCGGGTACCCATAGACAATGTAGCCTTAATACCTTCATTTATCTCCGCTCCAAAATGTACAAATGCTTGGGTCTTTTCTAATAGAGTAAAGAAACTAAACAACTCTCTATTCACGCCCCACCTAAGTTTGGATTGCGTCTGACGACCTACTCTTGTTACGGATAAGAAGTAGTTAACAGCCGGCTTGCGCCCACTTTCAAAAACTTCGGTATCAAAATAAATATGTCCATCAGTAATAGACATAATGTTTGTCTGAATATAACCTGAAATGTCACCCCCAACCGTCTCGGCAACAGGAAGACAGGTAATGGACACGGGGCCGTTAGCACCTTTGTAATTACCAGCGCGCTCAAGCAATCTCGAGTGTGTGTAAAAAATATCGCCAGGATAAGACCCTCTTCCAGGAAATCTCTTACCTATAAGGGAAACTTCTCTATAAAACTTAGCGTGGGCAGATAAGTCATCTAATATCAGCAAAACGTCCCTACCAGTATCTCTGAAATATTCTGCCAAAGACATCGCGCTGAACGGAGTTAGGAAAATTAGCCCGAGTGGGTCAGACGAGCTCGAAGCCAATATTATGCATTTGTCTGATATCTTGTTCCTTTCAATGAATTGTTCTGTCTTTTTAACATCTATGCGTTTCTTACCAATACACGCGTAGATACATATAGTGCCCTTTTTAGCCTGAGTTAACATTGTTTGTAGTAAAAACTCACTTTTTCCTGTCTTTCTATCCCCTATTACTAACTCTCTCTGGCCTTTTCCAAGTGGTACTGTCAAATCTACAACCGCAACCCCTGTTTCTAAGGGACTCTTAATTTTTTCTCTCTTGTCTATTCCGGGCGATGCCGCTTCTACAGGACGCATCTCGGCGTGGTGTAACGGCTCACTCTTATATAAAGACCTACCTAACGCATTTAACGAATGGCCTAGCATCTCGTCACCGACAGGAATCTCCAAGAGGCTATTTGTCCTAACAACCTGTGTACCAAGTTTAGTCGGATGTGACGATAGCACTAGTATCTCTACACGATCCTTTAAAAGAGCCATTACCCAACCTATCTCCCCGTTATCAAACAAAACAACCTCGTTTAGCTTTGCACCGGGCAACCCAGAAGCATACGAGATCGGATGAGAAACGATTTCTACAAACCCAGTCTCCTGTGTTTCTTGTAAATACGTATTAAAATCTTTACCTCGGTAGCTGGTCAACATTAGTAAAACCCTTAAAATAAGTATCCAGAGACTTAGCCAGTGAATAGTCCTTGTAGCGCCCGTTATATATCACCTGGGCACCTCCCAATAACATGGGATCGAATTCAAAATCAACCAAAATGTCTTTTTTAATATTTGTGTTAACCCAATCCTTAAGCTTCAGGATAAACTTGTAATCAGGAGCAAAAGCAGTCGTTATCTGGATCTTCGTCATACTTTCCAAACGACGCCTAAGATCCGCTAATGCTGTAGAAAGAGTGTCCGGAGCAAGAGTGCTTAAGACCTGCTCTCCCAAATATGGTTTAACTAGTTTAGTGCTGTTTACATTATCTTGTAAACTACTTCCCAAACCAACCTTGTAGATGCTCTCTTCCAAAGTATCGAGTTCGTCTAAGAAAGCTGTTAACTCTGTATCGGTCAAAACCAAGTTCATTACTCGAATACCCCCTCTTTCTTAGCTTGCTCCAAGCTTTCCAAAATCAATTCCTCCTTAGTGTCCGCATCAAGTGATTTACCAATAATCTTTTTGGCAGCGATTGAGACAATTCTAAACATACTTTCATCTATCAACTTAAGTTCGTTAGCTTTATATTCGTCTAGCTCTTTCTTAAGTTTTTCATATTCCTGTTTAAACTCTTGTCGCACTTTTTCCTGGGTTGCAAAAGTTTCCTGCCTGATTGTCTCCTTAAAGTCAGTCACTTCCCCAAGTATTTCTTTCTGCATATTTTCGGTAGCATCTTGAAGTGTACTAATGTCCTGATCTTTCTGTAAGTTAGCTGCCTTTCGATATGTTTCCTCCATTTGTTTTGAAAGATCTTCTAAAGAGGAGAGGTGTTTGTGTACCAACGTCTCGACGGATTCTTCTACGTCGTTTCTTAAAGATTTGTTAAATACCGAAGAATTCTCTAAAGTTCTGAGGGCCTTCTTATGGGCTCCTCGAATAATATCCAACGACGCTAAATGTGCTTCGTTTAAAATTTCTGAAGCCTCATCATAAGCAACTGTCGTTTTTTTAAACAAACAGATAATTTTTTTGAACATCAGGTAAACCGCAAG
>CAYMCX010000019.1:649-4681 GCA_964389145.1 uncultured Candidatus Saccharibacteria bacterium | reverse complement strand
AAGAATAGCCGCCGTAAAACTCAAGGCTATTACTATGCTTATTAATATTTCTCGCAATAACGTGGACATAATTGTTCCTTTTACAAAACTAAAACTAAATACGCTAACGCAATACCGGCAATCATAATTACAAACGTGAGGATAAAGTTAAAAATCACCACCGACTTTATATGAGCACCGGCAAGTGGATTCCTTCCTAAAGCTTCTACACTGTTTCCGGAAGTCTTACTAAATGATATGAAAGCTATGGCAAAGGACGCAAGAGTGACAATGGCTGCAATTATGTATCTAAAGGAAACTCCCGATAGATTTCCGGAAGTAAGCATGTCTAACACGCCTACAATTCCATCCTTGCTGGCGGAAAAAGGACGAATGTCAACATATACCAATATGTTCGAAACCTCATCTGAATTTGCAGGTTCGAAGTCCTCCAAAGACACCCCAAGTATCTGACCAGTCTGTGTCGCCTTCTGAGCGGTACCCTCTATTTCGGACGAAGTTATGGGATCACCTTTCCTGATATTTCCGTTTTTGGCGCTGACTCTAACTGTCAATTGACCCCCAGCGGCTACCAGCCTAGACACCGACAGATTGGTGTCCTGAAGTTCCACAATCGAATCATCTGCTATTATGCCTACCATGTTTTTGTCGTACGGAGACCTGCTCAGGATATACTGACCGCCTTCATAACTAACGATATCTCCCGAGCTTCCTTTGTCGAGCGGCAAAGATACTGAAACAGAACTGGGAAAGGCATAGACGTTAAAAAGGTTGAGTGAAATAAAACCAACCGTGATAGTAATCAACACAACAAGCAGACTCAACAGGTTGAATCTCCCAAAGGATTTTGAAAAATCCAGGCAGGTTTTTTTCATATACATAAGGTTACAACATACGTACTTCTAAACGCAAGGTTATTGTAAAAAAGCTCAAACAAATACAGTAAAAATATTATAAGTAAACTTTCAAAAATACTGCGTAAATTAAAATATTTGTAAGATACTTGTAAGATACGCGTGATGAATCGAGTAAACTAATTACCTATTGACACTGGAATTCAACCCAATCTATAATTTAAACAAGCTTACTAAATGTTGTATTGGCGACATTTAACAAGGATAAAAATGCCCAGTAACCCTGCCCAAAAACTTGATAACAACTCTAACGACAGACTAACTGTTTCTGATGCAGCTAAGTTACTAAACGTATCTCCGTCAACACTAAGACGCTTTGAGGCCGAAGGTAAAGTAAAATCCCAAAGAGAAAGCAACGGATATAGGACTTTTTCTACTATTGATTTGAACAGATTAAGGGCGTTGCTGCAAGACGAAAAAACCTTAAGAAGAAGCCAAAAAACAAAGTTTGAAACAAATACTTACCCAATGCAGCACCCGATTCAAAAATCTAATTTTGTACAACAATCCCCCAACCTACCAGAGCATCCAATACTCTCAAAAAATATAAAATCGGATATCAGCGTTTCTAAAATTAAAACCTCATTTAGCTATCCGGCCAAAACTATGCTTTTCACATTCTTCATGTTTGTACTTACCCAAGTTTTAACTACGAATCCCGGTGCGTTAATTGGCAGCGGATCCGTATTTGCGAGAAAACCGGATTTTAGCTTATTGGATAAAACTATACTTGGAATGCTGACAAAAGATGACAACAACGGTCGCTCTGAGAACCCACTTACAAAAAGCCTGGCTTCAGTACTCGCAGCTAGTGACAGAGAAGTGAATTTTGAGTTTAGGGTTAACGTGCCCGCACTATTTGGTGAAGCTACGCAAGTTCAAAGTACATTTAATGTAGTAGGCCTCTCCACTCTGTCAGGCGGACTTAGCACACCAAGCATAAGTAACGTTACAGCAATAGACACAGTTACGGAAACAACATTAGAGGCTGCGTTAGATTTGGCAGGAGATGTCACAAGCACCGGGCTGTCCAATACAAAAGTGACAGGAATTAACGGTGTCGAATTAGGAGACATGACAGCCGAGGATGGAAACATACTAATGGCCGAAGGCGGAAAGTGGGAAAGTCTACCTACGGAAAACATTACAACATTAGGAACAATCGAAACAGGTACATGGGAAGGAACAGCAATTACAACTAGTTACGGAGGTACAGGCTTAACAAGCTTCACCACAGGAGACATGATCTACTCATCATCAGGGAACACACTCTCAGCCCTACCCATTGGCGCTGCAAACACAGTACTCACATCTAATGGAAGCATTCCTGCATGGCAGACTGCAGATACATTTGTAGGATCCTACGCGTGGATGCTAGCAGGCAACACCGGAACAACCTCCTCCACCGACTTTATAGGAACAACAGATGCTGAGGCACTATCTTTCAGGACAAATGATGTCACAAGAGTGACAATTGATGAAAACGGATATGTGGGCATAGGAACATCCAACCCAGTTACAGGATTCCATTTAGGAAACGGTGATGAGGGACCGTTCTTTATAGTACCTGGCAGTCAAACTGGATACATAGAAGGAGACCTCGAGGTCACCGGAGTAATTTACGGAACGTTTATCGGGCCTATTACTAATACAGGTTTCGACGAATACGGAGTGTTCTTCGCAGACGCCACCGGAACACTTATAAATGACAACACACAGATAAAGTATGACGATCCTTCAAACTTGTTCTGGGTGGGAGGTACAGCAGGAATTGGAACATCCGCCCCCGGATACACTTTAAATGTAGGAGGAAGCACAAATACAACTTATTTATATATTAGTGGCACACAGGTCACAGCATCCGCAACAGAGTTAAATACTTTAGATGGAGTAAACGGAACTCTAACTGCCACAGAACTTAACGTCCTTGATGGTCTTACAGCAGGTACCGCAGAACTTAATATCTTAGATGGAGCGCTACTGGATGTTACCGAATTAAATCTTTTAAACGGAAGAACAGGTACATTAATAGACACGAACAACGCAGCTGCTTCCCTACCGGCGTGGGATCAAAATGCATCCAATGACTTGATAACAACTACCACATTCAGCGGCGATGTATCAGGAACATACAACAACCTACAAATAGGAAACGGAGCAGTTGGAACAACTGAAATAGCAAATGACGCAATCCTGGAAATAGATCTTGATGCAACAAACTCTGCAGATAACGGACAAGTGCTAACATATGACTCCGCATCTGGCGGGTTCACGTGGGTCAGTTCAGGCTCTGTGGGTACAAATTACTGGACTAAAGTTGGTTCTAACCTATTGCCAAACAATGACGGAGATAATGTTGCTACTTTTGGAAACATTGGAGCAGGGACAACAAATCCCTTATACACATTAGATGTAGCGGGAGAAATTAATGTAACAGGTGCTTTAAGATTTAATGGTACAGCAGGAACACTAAATCAGGTTCCCCTATCAAACGGTTCCGGAGTCCCCACATGGACAACTCTCACAACAACTATTGTCACAGAAGGTACTAATCAGTATTTTACAGAAGACCGTGCCAGAAGCTCCGTATCTGCTACAGCACCTTTGACATATAACTCCGGTACCGGAGTTTTTGGAATTACCCAATCAGGAGTCGCGACGGATGGTTATTTGAGTTCTGCAGATTGGAACTCGTTTAATAATAAAATGACAAACACACTAGCTGAAGGGAGATTATTTGTTGGAGATGCTGCTAATGTTGCGACCGCCTCCACAGCTGCTTTTGTTAACAACGGAACAGGCTTCTTTGGAATCGCAACTACAAATCCCCTGTTTAACCTAGACGTAAATGGAAGCATCAATTCAACCTCATTGTACATTGCAAGCACTCAAGTAACATCGAGTGCTACCGAGCTAAATATACTGGACGGAGCAACAGTTGGATTTGCAGAACTTAATCTCTTAGACGGATCAACAGCCACAGCAGGTGGAGTTGTATTTGGAAACGGAACATATATGACACAGGATGCCGGTAACTTCTTCTGGGACGACGGACAAAACAGACTCGGAATTGGAACCACAGCCCCCACCTACAAAACCGACATCGTGAGTACATCTA
>CAYMCX010000019.1:0-639 GCA_964389145.1 uncultured Candidatus Saccharibacteria bacterium | reverse complement strand
CAGCCCCCACCAGAGAATTAAGCGTTAACGGAGCACTAGAAGGTACTACAGTGTATCAAAACGGAAACTTAGTGTGCGACACCTCAGGTAACTGTTCAGGATCCGGAGCAGGAATTGGCGGATCAGGAACAACAGGTTTTATATCTAAATTTAGTGCACAATACGCTATTACAAACTCAGCGATGTATGAAACAGGAGGCATGATCGGTATTGGAACAACAAATCCTGGTCAAACTCTAGACGTAAACGGTTCCATAAATATTGCAGCAGGATCAGACCTATATATAGAGGGAGAACAACTTAGAACTACTGCACTTGGGACAAGACTCTACACAGAAGATAATTTCGTAGTAGATAGTGAGTCTTTTACCGCTTCAATAGACGCACTAGATATTGCGCTAGCTGGCGTCTCTGGAGGTATTACAGGTATCTGGAGAGATGGTGGCACATACATATACCCTTCAACTTATTCGGACTATGTAATCACAGATTTAGGTAGTCTTGGTATTGGAACAACCAATCCTGGAACAAAGATAGACGTTGTAGGAGGTTCTATAAGAGCAGACGAACAATTAATCTCTACAGTAGCAACAGGAACAGCTCCCCTATCAGTTTTAAGTACAACTAAAGTTGCCAATT
>CAYMCX010000018.1:3537-12197 GCA_964389145.1 uncultured Candidatus Saccharibacteria bacterium | reverse complement strand
CCCAAAATTACGACGATGGCCCATGCTCCTGCCAGATGAAACTGACCAACAATGAACAGGACAATGGGTATCGCGATTCCAATCAGAAAGAGGTACCCTGCCAGCGGATCGTTTACTTCGATTCCCACCCCATGCAGAGCATCCAGACCCCAGCCCCCTACAGTCTCGAAAGCATCTGGACCCTGGGTTTCCGAGCACTACACACAACTGAAGGCCGATGTAGCCAGCAGCATGAATAGAAACAGAGCCACCAAAGCTTTTTTCTTCATTAATGCATCCTCCATTTGTTTTTGTTTTTTGATTTACGGATTTACAGAAATCTCTGAATATCACAATTGTACTATAGGTTACATGATTTGTAAAACGCGGTTATCGATAGAAACGGAGAGAGCCAGGTAATCTACACGAGGTAAACAACCTGGCCCTCGAAATATGCGCATCTGTGCCGCCTAAATTACTGATTGCACAGCTGCGAGAATAAGTACGATCACGGTCAAAAATGCACCGAGACCCAACCCGTATATCGGCGAAGCGACTATTATTAATGCCAAGGCTAATATTGCCAAGATCGCAAAAATCGCGCCGAACTGGGCCATGACTCCAACTCCAATCCAACTTAAAACCGCGTTACCCAGAACAGTTAACCCCTCCCAGGCAAGGTCTAGCGTAATTGCAGCACCATCTAACCACAGGACAAACCAAATGGTTACTGCAATCAGCACGGCAGCGGCTCCATAACGCAATTCTTTCATTCTGCACTCCTTATACTATCCGATTAACCTAGTTTATTTTCAGAAAATTACTGAATGATATATTCTACTATAGGCCTAAAAATATGCAAGTCGGAAAATACACCAACAATAAGGTTATTAGGGAGCCAAGACAAAGTCTTTGCTTACTTATATATACTTTTCAGCGTAGTCACCTAATACTGGTAATTTGTACTTCTCGCCCTTGTATGCCTTAAGAATTAGTACTATGAAAAGTACTAAAGAACCAATGCTAAGCAAAGGTGCGGCAATCCATCCCAAGAAAGGAATGAGACCGAGGACTAAATTAAGTACAATAACAGCCACGGAGAGAGCAATAGACTGAGCTGCATGAAATCTTACAAACTTGTCCTTTGAGATCATAAAGAAAATGATCCCGGTTACGAAACCGAGGACGTAAGATAACGCAGCCTCTACGTTAGGCTGTAAACCGGTACTGGGAACTGTGGTTGGGTTTGCTGAATTTTGTTCTTCCATATGCTAAGACTATTACAATTAGTATTTACTTGTCAATAAAGAAACCTACCACCGCCTTTTACTAAATTTGATAAACTATAGACAGCCCATGTTTAAAAAACTCTCGACTCTTATTTTTATAGCCTTAGTACTGTTTGTAATCTGGATATATAAAGAGCCTGTAAAAAAGATGTATCACAGGGTAGCAACGTATTCGTTTTGTGAATCCCCGATCAAATATAAAATAGGTTCGGTTGATCCAAAATTTGGCATATCCCAAAAAGACTTTGATATACATTCAGAGGCAGCAGCGGATGTCTGGAATTCAACTTATAAATCCATTCTCTTTGAAAAAGATCCCAATGCCTCCCTAACAATAAATCTAGTTTACGACGAAAGACAAAGCCTAACGCAAGAAATAAGTGAGATAAGTACAGAGGTGGAATCAAACAAAAACAGCCTTAGTTCAAAAATAAAAGAATACGATCAAAGATACGAAGAACTAAAGGATAGGATAGATGAATTAAATGCAGAAATCGAAAAGTGGAACGAAAAAGGCGGTGCGCCATCAGACGAATACGAAAGATTGAAAAAAGAGCAGCAGGAAATATCTAAGGAAATAGAATCTTTAAACAGAGAAGGTGCCACACTTAACAAAACCACATTCGACGTGAATAACAAAATAAATACTTTGAATAACACAATAAGTATGTTCAACACCGTCTTGCAAAGTAAACCTGAAGCAGGCGTTTACATTCCAACAGAAAATAGAATCGAGATATATTCATTTGGTAACAAAGAACAGCTCGTAAGCACTTTGGCCCACGAGTTTGGCCACGCCCTGGGACTCCCGCACATTCCAAATCAAAATACTTTAATGAACGCAATTGCCACTCCGCAAACTACTTTTACCGAGTACGATAGAGTGCTTCTTGAAGATTTCTGTATGGAACGAGATAGAGTGGAACTTTTGAAAAACGATTTAACTCAGTTTATAAATAGCTACATTGATACTTACAAAAAGGATCGATAATCATAGATTTTACAATAACCTTAGTTCCATCTATAATCTTAAAGATTTGAGCGAATTTAAATAATCGCATGCCCTCCCAAAACAATATGGATTTAAAAATACCATCACACATAGCTATATTACTCGACGGAAACAGACGTTGGGCTAAAGAAAGAGGCCTCCCATCTATGATGGGGCATAAAGCAGGCGCAGATAATATAGATGTGGTAATAAATAAAGCAAGGGATATGGGTGTTAAATGTGTATCAGCTTGGATCTTCTCCACGGAAAACTGGAAAAGGGATAGGGCTGAAGTTGATTATATATTCGATCTGGCGCGCCAGGTTATATCAAAATATAAGAAAAAAGCACTTGATGAGCACATTAGATTTGTGCATGTAGGACGAAAGGACAGGCTTCCGGAGGATATCCTTAAAGAACTTATTGAGGTTGAAGAACAAACTAAAGACTACGATGCATTTACCCTCGCACTTTGTGCGGATTACGGCGGGCACGACGAATTGGCACGTGCAATGAATAAAGTGGTGGAAGAAGGCTTGGAAATTACCGAAGAAAACATTGAAAATCACCTGGACACACATCTACTTCCTCAGTTAGATCTAATCATTAGAACTGGGGGAGAAATCAGATTAAGCGGCTTTATGTCGTGGCAATGTGCATACGCAGAATTATACTTTACACCGACATATTTTCCTGATTTTGATGCAGCTGCACTGGAAAAAGCTATTGAAGACTTTTCCTTAAGAGATCGAAGGTATGGTGGAGATTCCGTAAAGGCGAGTTAACAGATTCTTTTGTGTTTTTTGTGCTCTTTTCTTTTTTCTTTATTATTCTGAGCATCCCTTTTCTTTTTATCCATGCTGGCATTATACGTGCTTAACCCTTTTTTTGCACTATCTTTGTACAATGTTCCCTAGTTCCTGTGATAAAATACCACTATGATCACTAGAATAACTACGTTTATCAAGAGTTACGCCGACATCATAATTCTTGCAGCCATCGGATTTGTCGTTAGGATGAGAATTGTGACTTTGGACGATCTCTGGTACGACGAAGCTTTCACGGGAAATCTCATGCGTCTGGGGAAACAGCAATTCTGGCAAGTTGCCGCAATAGACCCGCATCCCCCACTTTATTACGTTATTTTGAAGCTCTGGACCACTGTTTTTGGTGTTAATGATCTAGCGCTGCGCTCCATGTCAGTATTATTCGGCGTTTTAACCATAGTAATGATCTATTTAGTGGTTAAGGAGCTGTTTAACAAGGAAACAGGCGCTGTAGCCTCTCTGCTGGCCGCTGTAAGCCCTTTTCTAACCTCCTACTCAGCAGAAGCCCGTTCATACAGTATGTATGGATTTTTTATCATTTTGGCCGTGTACGCAATTATAAAACGAAGCTCTTTTGGATTTCTGGGGGCAACGCTTCTTGTTATAGGCACCCATTATATGGCCGCTGTATATTTGCCCATATTGGCAGCATGGTACATTTGGATAGTCTGGAAAGACGCACGGGAAAATAAAGCCGACGTTAAGAATAAAAAACTAAAAGTAGCTCTAAAATTTGTACCTATTTTAATCTTACTTATCGTCTCTTCATATCTTTACTACCCTGTTATCACAAGCGAAAACAACAACAATCTAAATATAGACTGGGTTCAAAAAGCTTCTCTTGGAAGTATTGTCAAAAGCGTTACTGCGTATTCATACGGTGTAAAAAGCAGATTAGCAGGATCAGACGAATTAAATAACGTAGATTTTATAGTAGACGAATTTATATTAGGTGGTGGGATATTTGTACTCTATCTAATTGGAATTATCGCTGTGGTAGTAAGGTACAGAAAACATAAGGATGTGCTGATAAACTTTGGCTGGGTAACCTCTGGTGTCTTCTTGCCCATGTTAATTCTCATAGCCTACACATTACTGCAAGGTAATAATATTTACGTAGAGCGTTATCTATTTCCTTCTTCAATATTTTTTGTGATATCACTTGCATACGTCCTTACATCGCTTTTGCATTTTGAAGTAATGGGTATGATTGTTTTCTTTTATATCTTTACACTTACAAAAGTAATCCCACCAAATTATTACAAAGGAATGAAGGGAATCGCACAGGAATTTAGAGAAACCCAATCTGAAATAATTTTCACGTCCCCTATTGATTATGTTATTGGAAAATATTATTTAAATAATCCAAACGTGAAATTGTACGTACCAAAAGAACCTGAGAGTAAATTTGAGGATTGGCCATTTATAGAAAATGCTACTCCACAAAAATTAGACCGAGCATTGTTTATGACTCCCGAAGAATCCAGGATGACTCCGGAATACAGAAGAGTATTGGAAAATCTTCAATACGGTAACTACCAGGTTTGGATAAAAGTGGACGCTAACTAAGCTTCACAGAAAACTTCATGTATCTGATATTTCCTTCGTTGTCTTCTATCTGCAAAACGCCATTCTCACGATAGTATTCGATTAATTCCTGAGCCAAAGCCTCTTTATGCTCTTTTAATTCGGTCTTTTTCTCTTTTACCTGATCGTGAATAGCTTTGTAGGATGGATGGGCTTCAACCTTTCCTTGCTTCTCTTTTGTAGAAACAGATTCCTGCTTTATCTTTTCCTGCTCTTCCTGAATTTTTTGGTACTGCGGGTCGTTTTCCAAAACTTCTTCGTAATGAGTTCTAAGTTTGTTTAACTCTTCCTGAAGTTCTTTAATGATCTCAAATCTTTTATATATTATATCTTTTTCCATATTTCCTCCGATTAATTAATGTTACTCTAGTAGGTTTATTACACCCGACCGAAATAGTGTATCACAAAAACCAACACCAAAAATATCTTCCAGCGTTCTACAGTCACTTTTTTCATAGTCACCATTTTTAGTTCGCACCAAAAAATAGACAAAACCGACCTCTCCAATTTTATCAGTAATATCCTGAGACAAAGAACGAACGTATATTCCGCGGGTTGTTTCGACTTTTATTTTGGCAACTATAACTTTCTCAGATTCACCTGACAACTTTTTCAGATACTCTTTCCATTGAGAAATTATTGGCCCCTGTCTGAAATCACCAACAATATTCTCCAGCCTCTTAATAATATTTGAAACAACGTCTCTCTTTAAAGTTTCGCTAACACCGATAAGTGCTAAATCATAAATATGGCCCTTTTTCCTAGGCAAAATCCCGGTAAAATTTTCCAACCTGGCATGTTCAAAAAGATGCTTTCCCTTATATCTAATTGCAGAGTAAATCGGTACCTCCTGCTCGTACTCACCTATAAAAGTGGGCAAAGTCTCTTCCAATTTAGACTTCAATTGGGCAAGAGAAGTCGTCACATTTTTTTCTTCCTTCAACAATCCCATCGCATCAAAAGAATCGGTGCGTAAACCAAAAACTATTTCAAACTCGTAAGTCTTTTTCCAAGCTGATAATTCCTGTTTCTTAAAACGTGCCTCACCTAAAAGTGCCACAATAACCCCCTCTGCCATAGGATCCAGTGTACCGGTATGAGTCGCCCGTTGTTCGTAGAGTTCACTTACCCTTTTAGTTATTTTATGGGTTGAAAAACCCTGAGGTTGCCAAATTGGTATAATCTGATTGTTCATCGCTTGTGTATATTATCGTATGAAAATCGTAAAGGGAAATAAACTAATTGAATTAAATAGCTACGAATTTGGGGAGGTTGTCGGTAATTTTTCCAAATTTGTAATTGATTTGGGAACCGGGGACGGTAGGCTGGTATATGAAAAATCTATAGAAGATCCCAAAGCCTTATACATAGGAATAGATCCAAGCCAAAAACAACTACAAACTTATTCGAAAAAAGCCCAAAAAGATAAACGCTATAACGCTCTTTTTATCCTGGGATCTATTGAAGTTTTTCCTCCGGAAATTCAAGAATTAGCAGACCAATTCTATATTATTCTTCCCTGGGGAAGCCTGTTGGAAGCTATCGTTAGACCAACTCAAAAAACGGTTCTTCTTATAAACAAAATAATGCGGGACAAGGGTATCCTTGAAATTATTTTGGGTTACGCGCATGACAGCGAACCCTCTGAAACAAAACGCCTCAATCTACCTAAAATTAATGTTGAATACATTAAAGAAACGGTCTTGCCAATTTTTAGCAGAACGGGATTTACTCTTATGGAACTAAAACAACTACAAAAGAACGAGTTAAAGACTCTTAAAACAACTTGGGGCAAAAAACTAACATTTGGTAAAGAACGCCCGATTTTTAGAATTGTTATGCGCAAGAACTAGATGCTATTATTAATCTAATGGCACTCCCCTCATTAAAAATTAACGAATTACCAAAAGCCCCCTCCTTAAAAAAGTTGATGGGCCCAAGTTTTATTATTCTTGGATTGGGTCTTGGTAGCGGCGAAATTATTTTATGGCCGTATCTAGCTTCTCATTACGGATTGGGAATTATATGGGGTGCAGTAATAGGGATTAGTTTCCAATTTATCATGAATATGGAAATAGAAAGATACGCATTAATAAACGGTGAAAGTATTTTTGCCGGTTTCGCCAGAAAATTAAAGGCTTTTCCGATTTGGTTTATTCTCTCTACATTTTTACCCTGGATGTGGCCTGGAATTGCTGCCTCGTCAGCAAGACTAATGGGAGCAGTAGTCGGTGTTACAGAAACATCATATTTGGCAATTGGGCTTTTGATTTTTATGGGACTAATCCTAACTTTAGGCCCCGTTTTATATAAAACTGTCGAAAATCTTCAAAAAATCCTCATCGGAATTGGAGTTCCATCCATCTTTATACTATCCATATTATTGGCATCAAAAACTAATTGGGGAGATCTAGCCCAAGGCCTTGTTGGTATGGGAAAAGGGTATTGGTTACTGCCCGCAGGACTTCCTATTGCCTCATTTCTAGGCGCATTGGCATACGCTGGGGCTGGGGGTAATTTAAACTTAGCGCAATCCCAATACGTAAAAGAGAAAGGTTACGGAATGGGAAAATACGCCGGAAGAATTACTAGCTTGCTAACAGGAAAATCCGAAAATGTTACCCTAACAGGTTCAAAGTTTGAACCAACCCCGGAAAATGTTTTAGAATTTAAAAAGTGGTGGAAAAATATTAACATCGAGCACTTTGTTATCTTTTGGTTAACAGGTTCTATTACGATAGTTTTATTATCGTTGCTCTCTTACGCGACAACATATGGAACGGGCCAAAATGTTTCTGACATAAGTTTTGTTTTTGGGGAAGTCAAAGTCATTTCCGAACGGATTTTTCCTTTTGCCGGCACTTTCTTTTTAATAGTCACAAGCCTTACACTTTTTGGGACCCAGCTTACAGTTTTT
Organism: uncultured Candidatus Saccharibacteria bacterium; assembly: GCA_964389145.1. GTDB lineage: Bacteria > Patescibacteriota > WWE3 > UBA101185 > UBA10185 > CAYMCX01. The sequence goes on along the minus strand of CAYMCX010000018.1, from coordinate 4,607 downwards.
GACGCTACAAGCAGAATTATTTCCGAAAATATTGTCTTGGCTTCGGATCTGAAGCTATCTGAAAAACACTTACCAAAGGTGTATTACTCAGTTTTATGGGTACAAATTATTACAGGGGTGGCGATTATGTTAATGGGATTTACACAGCCCCTGCAGCTTATTACATTGGCGGCAGTGATGAACGCGTTTGCGATGTTTGTACACGTGGGACTAACACTTTGGCTTAATATGACAACTCTAGATAAAACACTTAAACCCACCGCATTTAGAATTCTTGCAATGCTTTTGGCATTTGCCTTCTACGGTGGGTTTAGTGTCTATACAATAATTACTTCGTTTTAACTACTACACTTTTAGCCAATTTATCATGCCAGGTCTGTTTCTTTGGATCCCAAATCATCCAGAAGTAACCTAATGCGAATACGATAGTTGAGAGGAATTTTCCTACAACTTCTCGCAAAAGCACATCAACTAAACTAAGGGAGGACCCATCCTCATGACGTACGGCAATGTTCATAGCCATTTTTCCTAATGTAGCTCCAAACTTATAAGTCATTAGCACGTAATAGACCAATCCTAAGATACCAAAAGGATTAGACCCATCTTCGCCTGTCATACCAAGTAGAGAGGCTAAAATACTTAATGCTACTCCTAATAAAATGCTATCAATAAGTGCGGCAACCAGTCTTGCCCAAAAAGTCGCGTAAGCACCAGCGGATGTTTGTGCTACGGGTGTTTGTGGGGCCGGTTGAATAATCTCGGGTTGTTGAACCGGAGCTTGTGTATCTATATTCTGTTCGTTCATAATAAAATCACCCCCTTAAAATGATTTTTACACAAAATTATGTTGTTGTATATGGTAAAATAGCATACGGTCGCGGGGTGTGGCGCAGTTGGTAGCGCACCAGTATGGGGTACTGGGGGTCGGAGGTTCGAGTCCTCTCACCCCGACCATGAAATTTCTTGACACAACATTGCATATTCAATAAACTAACCATATCATATATCGAGTGTAGATGATTAATATCATCGAACAACGAGGCGTTGAAAGGCACGCCTACAGAAATGAG
>CAYMCX010000018.1:0-3527 GCA_964389145.1 uncultured Candidatus Saccharibacteria bacterium | reverse complement strand
GAGGTTCGAGTCCTCTCACCCCGACCATTTTAAATAATCTACCAAACATTGCTACATGTATAATAGTATTATGCACAACAGATATCTCATATTTGGCAACGGTCAGCTAGGTAATTTTTATTTGAACTTTTTTCGAAAAGCTAAGAGCGAAGCGCATATTTGTGCGGACAATATTACAAAGATCGAAAATATTCGTAAGGCCGTTGAATCCTATAAACCTAATGTTGTAATAAACACAGCTGCAAAAACAAATCTCGAGTGGTGTGCCTTAAATAAGTTAGAGGCATTTAATGTAAATGTTCTGGGAGCAGATAATATTGCCCAAGTATGTTCCAGCAAACAAATTTATTTTGTTCAATTATCCAGCGGGTGTATTCTAGCAAGTAAAAACGGTTCAGACTTAAAAAAGGAGGAAGACAGTCCTGCTCCAATATCTTACTACTCCTGGACCAAAGTATGGGCAGAACAGATGATCTCTTTTCGCAAAGAACCCGATTTTAAATATTTAATCTTAAGACCAAGACAACCAATTTCTGCTCGGGTAAATTATAAAAATATGCTAATGAAGCTTTTAACGTTCTCAAACTTTATAGACGAACCAAATAGTGGAACTGCTATTGAGGATTTGATGCAATGGACAAGCGAGTTAGTTGATAAGCGTGTAACAGGAGTAGTTAATGTGGCAAACGACGGGTGGACAACGCCCTACCAAATAGGCCTTCTGCTTAAAAAACACATACTTCCAAGCCTCACTATTACTAAGATTTCAAAAAAGAGACTGGATCAATTAACACCCGAGAAAAGAGTAGATACCATACTTGATGTAAGTAAGCTAAAAAGTTTAGTTAAAGAGGTAAAACCTTATAAACAACGAGTAGAAGAACTGATAATTGAACTTGGTGAAAATATTAAAAGTATCGACAAAGAAACTTTAAAAACGGAGTTGGAAAAAACAGTCGCCCAATCAAAAACCCGAACGATAGTGAATAATGTCTGGGAAGAACTATTAAAGTAGCTGCAAATATCGTCAGCTGCAGTTGATCTAGTATAAAACTTCCTAGGATGGCTAACTGTTTTATCGATGAGCGCATCCGGGCCAACAACAAGGACGGTGTTTTCCCTCCAAAAGCTCAGAACACACTCTCGAAATCCTTCGTTGTCTGGTTTCCTCTTTTTTAGCAGACTCAACCCAACAGATCCACTCGTTACGTGCCAACGGGGTGATACCTTCCCACACCGCAAGTACCGGTGACAAAGCAATAAGGGCTTTTTTAAGATCGGCAGGCACTTTGTGCGCAACCCCAGTAGAAATTTCTTTTTTAGACATAAGGTATTTTATCAAACGCAAACAACTTAAAGTAAATAATTTACATACCCTTAACATTCGTCCACTATAATATTCTTTTATAAATATATGATTAATATCAAATCATTAATAATTCTGCTAGTACTAGTTATTCCAATGTCTATTGCCGGCTATATGTTCTACATACAGCAAAACGGTACGGCCACATCCGTACAAGACGCTCTCCAGGACAACAAGGTTGGAAGTATGATGTCAGGGTTATTGGGAAATCGGGAGATCCATCCACTTTCGATAGAAGCATTGAGGGAAAGAACTTACGAAGGTAGTGAGATTGTTATAGAACAAGAACTTTCAGCCGGTTCAAATTACGAAATGTTTCTTACTTCCTATCAATCTGAGGGTTTAAAAATATACTCTCTACTAACGGTTCCGACAGGTACAAAACCGCAAGACGGTTGGCCGGTAATAATTTTTAATCACGGATACATCCCACCTGAACAATACTCAACAACCCAAAGATATGAGGCGTATGTAGATTATTTTGCCGGAAACGGGTATGTCGTATTCAAACCCGATTACCGGGGACACGGAAAGTCAGAAGGTCTGCCTGAGGGAGCGTACTTTTCCCCTTCCTATACACTAGACGTTTTAAACGCTGTTTCCTCGGTTAAGAAACTAAGCTACGTCGATCCCGAAAAAATTGGGATGTGGGGACATTCCATGGGCGGCAGTATTACCTTAAAAGCCATGGTAGCAACAAAAGACGTTAAAGCAGGGGTGATTTGGGCAGGTGTAGTAGGTTCATATGAAGATATTTTCTATAACTGGCACAGGAAAAATGCCTGGAAACCATCGCAAAGAGAAATTAATTCTTATCGCCCATCCAGACAGTCGTTTGTGGAAAAGTATGGGGAACCAAAGGATAATCCGGAATTTTGGAACGCTCTATCAGCTACAACGTATGTTTCAGATATCTCAGGACCCGTACAACTTCATCACGGAACCAACGATGGTGAAGTACCTATTGAATTCAGTCAGAAGCTAAACGATATTATGACCAAAAAAGGAATACAGGTAGAGTTTTACACTTACGAAGGAGCCGACCATAATTTGTCAGGAAATGCATTCGGAACTGCGATGAAAAGGTCAGTTGTTTTTTTTGATAAATATTTAAAATGAAGAAATACTTAATACTCGTATTACTGATCATATCCGTTGGTATTGTTGCTAATAACTTTCTTGGGACAAAAGATAAAAAAATAACCCCGATTGAAAATAAGCCTGTGCAAACCAAAGACAACGATATAGTCGAAGAAAACACCGCTCAGGAAACTCCAAGCTTTGCACGCATAAACTTAAATAACCACGTCTATCAAACCTTTAATAACTGCGGCCCTGCAACTTTATCTATGATTCTATCTTATTATGGGGTTAACAAATCCCAGAAAGAGCTTGGAGACGCAATGAGGCCGTATCAAAATCAGCAGGGAGACAATGACGATAAGGCTATTTTTAGTGATGAGTTTGTAATGTGGGCAGAGAAAAACGGTGTGAGAGCGTTAAACCGAGTGAACGGTGATATAGAACTACTTAGAAAATTTACTTCTAACGGTATCCCGGTAGTTGTAAAAACATGGCTGCAAAAAGACGAGGATGTTGGTCATTTTAGAATTGTTAAAGGCTTTGACGATAAAACTGGGGTAATTATCCAAGACGATTCGTACCAAGGCCCCAACAAGAATATTACATACTCCAATTTCTTAGAAATTTGGCAACCGTTTAATTATTCCTACATAATTGTTTACAACCAAAGTAATAAAGAGATGGTAGAAACTATTCTAGGCGAGGAGATTGTAGAAAAAACAGCGTGGGAAAATGCCCTTAAAAGAGCCGAGTCAGAAAGTAAGACGGATAGTGTAAATCCATATCCGGTTTTTAACATGGCAACTAGTTACTACCACTTAGGGCAATATGACAAAACAGTGGCAGCATATGAAAAAGTTAAAGAAAAACTCCCGAAAAGAATGCTTTGGTATCAACTTGAACCCATACTGGCATACCAAAAACTTCAAAACTACCAAAAGGTTTTCGAACTCACAGGTAATATTTTAGAAAACGACAATAGGGCTTTTTCAGAACTTTACATAATAAGAGGGGAGGTTTACTTGGAACAAGATAAAGAGGAGCTGGCGCGGGAACAGTTTCAGTTGGCCTTAAGATA
>CAYMCX010000017.1:8040-12414 GCA_964389145.1 uncultured Candidatus Saccharibacteria bacterium | reverse complement strand
TATGAGATCTCCATCCCAAGTATCGCATTTTTCCTGCCTTGCCTAATTCAGTATTTCTCAGGTCGGCGTTACTTAAAACACCAACGGTTGCGAAGCAAATTCCTAAAACTCTCTTTACTTCCCCACTTGGAAGCTTGATATTAACATATCTTCCTTCTTTAGCCAGTATTTGTGCACTATTTCCGGCACCTCTAACTATTTTACCGCCCTGACCTGGGTTGAGTTCTATATTATGAATTACGGCTCCCAATGGGATATTTTCCAAAGGTAATGTATTTCCTACTGTAGCTTCAACGTCTTTTCCGGAAATAACGGTCATTCCCTCTACTAAACCTTCAGGGGCTAGTATATATCTCTTTTCGCCATCTGCGTAGTTAAGAAGAGCTATATTAGGACCTCTGTTAGGATCGTGTTCGATCTTAGCAACTTTGGCCTCAATACCGTATTTTTCTCTTTTAAAGTCAACTATTCTGTAATGTCTTTTTGCACCTCTAAGTCTGAATCTGCTTGTTATACGTCCGTGAGTTCTACCCACAGCACCTTTAAGAGGTGTAGTTAAACTTTTTTCGGATCTACCTTTAGCAACATTCTTTACTAAGGTTTTTCTTGATCTTGATCCCGGACTTGTTGGTTTATACTTTTTAATCATATTTACTTACCTTCGGTGAACAGGTCTATTGACTGACCGTCCTTTAACTTAACAATAGCTTTTTTCCAGTTTTCAGTAGTTCTAAATCGTGAGGTTTTAGGTATTCTTCTCTTTTTACCATGAAGAATTGTTGTTCTCACATTCAGTACGTTTACTCCATATGTTCTTTCGACTTCATCAGCAATAGCACCTTTTGTTGCAGTCTTTGTTACTTTAAAAACGTATCTACCCTCTTTAGAAAGGTGTACGCTCTTTTCGGTTACTATTGGTCTTGTTATCTTATTAGTTAATCTCATATTTATTTATCTGAATACTTCTTTTCCAAACTATCAACTGCATCCTTCAAAAATAATACGTTTTTAGCGTTTAACAAATCGAATGCGTTTAATGTTGATGCCAAGGTAGTTTTCAAATTCTTAATGTTTGCAGAACTCTTTATTGCATTGGCGTCGGGAGAGTTTAGCACAATAAGCGTCTTTCCTTCCAGCTTGAAAGCTTTTATAACACTTGCAACACTTTTAGTATTTGGTGTTTTTTCAACAGCAAATTTATCTAATATTTTAATTTTGTCCTGTTTTGCAACTGTAGAAAGTGCGGAAATGATTGCTAATCTTTTAATCTTCTTAGGTAGTTTAAGTGACCAATCGTGAGGCTGTGGTCCGTGAGAAATACCGCCGTGTCGCCAAAGTGGATTTCTACTTGAACCAACTCTTGCGCGTCCTGTTCCTTTTTGTCGCCAAGGTTTAATACCACCACCGGATACATCTCCTCTTGTTTTTGTCTTGGAAGTACCCTGCCTCTTGTTCATCAAAAATACCCTTAAGTATTGCTTCAAGACTTCGGCATGAGGCTCAATTCCAAAAACTTCTTTTTTCAAAGTTATTTCTTCTACTGTATTTCCTTTTACGTCTTGTACTTTTATTTTCATGCTATTCCAAAACCTTTAAAGTAACTTTTGAATTTCTGGCGCCTGGAACGGGTCCTAATACCATAATTTCTTTGCCTTCCGGGTTTACCTGAATTACTTTGGAACTTTTCACAGTTACTTGATTATTTCCCATTCTTCCTGCCATTTTCTTACCTTTTCTAACTCTTCCCGGTGTTTGAGAACCAATAGAACCGCCGGATCTCTGCTTGTCTGACTGACCTCTAGTTGCTTCACCAACTCCTGCGAAATTCCATCTTTTCATAACACCAGCAAAACCGTGTCCTTTTGATACTCCGGTGATTTCTACTCTTTTATTTATAAGTTCGGGGGTTAAGGAATCAGAGGTGGAAACAATAGTTACAGGAACAACCAATCCGTTGTCCATAAACACCTGTGTCATATTCATTTTTATTCCTTTTATTGTTTGTTCCATAACTCAAGCGCATTGCGCAGAATTCCATGTAAAGAACTCTTCTATTAAATTTCTCAATTATTTTTAAAATGTTACACAACCTCCTTGGGTCTTCTTCCCGATTTGTATCTTACGCCATCTTTATTGTGATACCCACACCAGCTGGGAGACTAAGGTGGGACAAGCTATCGATTGTTGAAGGAGTAGGATTTAAAATATCCACAACCCTCTTGTGAGTTCTTAACTCAAACTGCTCTCGTGACCTCTTATCAATATGAGGTCCCCTAATAACTGTAAATTTCTCAATTCTTGTAGGTAAAGGAATCGGACCAACAACTTTAGCGCCTGTTCTGATAGCGGTATCCACTATCTTTGAGCAACTTAAATCCATAATTCTACTATCGTAGCTGTTGAGTTTAATTCTTATTTTATTTTCCTTTACTTGTTTAGTTGCCATAATTTCTTTTTCTCATGGAAAGCCCCGGGATTTCCCGGGGCGATTTCCAATCCGTTATCTTATGCAGTTACTTTAGTGACGACTCCTGCTCCTACTGTGTGCCCACCTTCTCTAATAGCGAATCTTAATCCTTCTTCCATTGCGATAGGTGTTATCAATTTAACGTGGAATTTAGTGTTGTCACCTGGCATAACCATTTCTACGCCTTCTCCAAGAGTAATCTCTCCGGTAACATCCGTAGTTCTAAGGTAGAACTGAGGCCTGTATCCGGTGAAGAATGGCTTCTGTCGTCCACCCTCTTCTTTGGAAAGAATTATGACTTCAGCTTCGAATTCAGTGTGAGGTTTTACAGATCCGGTCTTAGCTAATACTTGACCTCTTTCAATTTGATCTCTTTCAATACCTCTTAACAAGATACCAACGTTGTCGCCTGACTGACCTTCGTTCATTTGTTTCTTGAACATTTCAATACCTGTGACAACAGTCTTCTTGGTATCTTTGATACCGACAATTTCAACTTCTTCGTTGATAGCGACTTTACCTCTTTCGATTCTACCTGTTGCGACAGTTCCTCTTCCCATGATTGAGAAGACGTCTTCAATAGGCATCAAGAAAGGCTTGTCTAATTCTCTTACTGGATCAGGAATGTAAGAATCCACTGCATCCATTAAGTCTTCAATTGCTTTAACAGCTTCCGGATCTCCTTCAAGAGCTTTCATTGCTGAACCCTTGATTACAGGAACCTTTTCACCGTCAAAACCATATTTTGTCAAAAGTTCACGAACCTCTAGTTCGACAAGATCTAAAATTTCTTTATCAGCAACCATATCTGTCTTGTTCATAAAAACAACCATTGCAGGTACGTTAACCTGTTTAGCTAACAAGATATGTTCTCTTGTCTGAGGCATTGGACCGTCAGGAGCAGAAACAACAAGAATTGCTCCGTCCATCTGAGCGGCACCGGTAATCATGTTCTTAATATAGTCTGCATGTCCTGGTGCATCGATATGAGCATAGTGCCTCTTATCGGTTTCATACTCGACGTGAGTAATATTAATTGTGATACCTCTTGCTCTTTCTTCAGGAGACTTATCGATGGTATCGTAAGCTCTAAACTCAGCTTTCCCCTTAGTGGAGAGAACTTTAGTAATTGCTGCTGTCAACGTAGTTTTACCGTGGTCAACGTCACCGATAGTTCCTACGTTAACGTGAGGTTTATTTCTTTCAAACTGTGCCATATATATCCTTTCAAGGATGAAGCTTCTTCTCCCTTTTGGAGAAAGCTCCCGTTTCCCACGGAAACGCTAAAATTAATACAATCTTTTGCAAAAGGCTTAATCCTTTGGCTATAGATTAAGCTCCCGAATTTTAACACATCTTAAGCGTTTTATGAACCCCTTTTTTATGAGTGTGTCCAACAAAACGACCAATATGTGCAACAGTGTAGTAGTTAACCAGATTATTGAGGGAAAATCAAGAGGTAATCGCAAAAAAACACCGTTGGAACGGAAATATTGCTAAACCTGCTAGACCTTAACCTACTTAGTCCCCTTTGCGACCTGTTCTGCCACATTTGCAGGTACTTCTGCATAGTGACTCGGCTCCATGGCAAAGGAAGCTCTACCCTGTGTCATACCTCTCAAATCGGTTGCATATCCAAACATTTCAGCTAAAGGCACTTTCGCCTTTATAACACGGGCATTTCCCCTTGTTTCAGACCCTTCAATTTGTCCGCGTTTAGATGAAAGGTTACCGATTACATCGCCCATAAAGTCTTCCGGAGTTACGACCTCAAGAGACATTACAGGTTCTAGTAAGTAAGGGTTTGCTGCTCTTTGAGCGTTCTTAAACGCCTCGTAAGAAGCCATCTTAAATGCCATTTCAGAGGAGTCGACATCATGGTAAGAGCCGTCAACAAGACAGAATTT
>CAYMCX010000017.1:2264-8030 GCA_964389145.1 uncultured Candidatus Saccharibacteria bacterium | reverse complement strand
AATTTAACGTCTACAACCGAGGATCCCGCAACAACTCCGGATTCAACAGATTCTCGCAAACCTTTTTCAACGGCTGGAATGTACTCTCTAGGAATAGAGCCTCCGACAATCTTATTCTCGAATTCGACTCCCTTACCTCTTTCCAAAGGTTCCATTGTGATAACAACATGTCCGTACTGACCGCGTCCACCTGACTGCCTAATGTGCTTACCTTCTACTTCAACTTTGTTCTTAATACTTTCTCTGTAAGCAACCTGAGGTCGTCCAGTATTTATTTCAACGTTAAATTCTCTTCTCATTCTGTCGACAATAATATCCAAGTGAAGTTCGCCCATTCCATATAAAACAGTTTCTCCTGTTTCCGGGTCACTCTTCATTTTGAGGGTTGGATCTTCTTCCAAAAACTTCTTAAGTGATTCGCCCATTCTATCTCGGTCAGCTTTTGTTTTAGGTTCAACGACAAGTCCAATAACCGGTTCTGCAAAGGTTATGGATTCCAAAGTAATGTTGGTACCTTCATCACACAAGGTATCGCCTGTTGTAGCATCAACACCGATTGCCGCACCAATTTCTCCGGCTTTAATTTCTTTTATTTCTTCTCTGTGATTTGCGTGCATTAACAAGAGTCTTCCGATTCTTTCCTTTTTATCTTTTGTAGAGTTGTATACATAAGAACCTGCAGATATCTTTCCGGAATAAACTCTTATGTAGGTTAATCTTCCAACGTATGGGTCTGTTTGAACTTTGAATGCCAAAGAAACAAACTTATCGTTAGGATCAGGATGAATTTCCAACTCATTTCCATCAGAATCATGAGCAACAACGTGACCAACATCTTTTGGAGATGGAAGGTAGTCCACAACTCCATCGATCATTTTTTGTACACCCTTGTTTGCAAGTGATGCACCTGCATAAACCGGGAATAATTTGTGAGCGATGGTAAGTTTTCTAATCCCATGTTTAATTTCCTCAGACGTAAATTCCTGACCTGCCAAATATTTTTCGATTAATTCGTCATCTGCTTCCGCAACTTTTTCGATTAAGATCTTGCGGTACTTTTCTACCTTCTCTTTCATATCTTCAGGAATAGCCACTTCTTTAATTTCTTCGCCCAACTTACCTTCGAATTCATAAGCCTTTTGCTCGACCAAATCAATAACTGCTGCGAAGTCATTTTCAATGCCAACAGGTAATTGAACAGCAACCGCTTTGTCAGTTAATCTTTCTTTTATTGAGTCGAGGGACATATAGAAGTCTCCACCGACTTTATCTAGTTTGTTTACGAAAAATAATAAGGGAACGTGATACTTTTCAGCCTGTCTGTAAACGGTTTCTGATTGAGGTTCCACGCCTTGTGAACCATCCAAAAGAATTACTCCTCCGTCTAAAACTCTTAAAGATCTTTCTACTTCAGCTGTAAAGTCCACGTGTCCTGGGGTATCAATAATGTTAATTCTAACGTCTTTCCAAAAACAGGTAGTAGCAGCAGAAGTAATGGTAATACCGCGCTCTCTTTCCTGAGCCATCCAGTCCATCTGGGCTTCTCCTTCATGGACTTCTCCAATTTTGTGGGATTTACCGGTGTAATACAAAACGCGCTCGGTAGTAGTTGTTTTACCTGCGTCGATGTGGGCAATAATTCCGATGTTTCGGATTTTGTCCAAAGGAAATGTTCTATTCATTATTTCTGCCATATTTATTACCTCAAGATCCAAAAGGACCCAAAAAACTAAATTCTCAGCATTAAATTAATCTTAAGTTTAATCTATGCTAACTTTTTTGCAACTTTTGCTCTGGAAATATACGAGAAACCAGCCAAAAGCACAATACCCCCTGCAAATATCAGGTAGGGACTGCCATTCTGCTTGGCAAGAATTAATAGTAAGGTTGCGCCAAAAGAAGTAAGAAATACTACGACCCTAGTTAAGTTCATGTAGAGCGACCCCCTCTCCCGCGAAAATAGCCGGGAAAAATAAGTAATTCACCCAAGCAATTGGATAATAGCAATTAAGGTTAAAAACGCCCGAAATGTGCAAATGCTCTGTTGGCATCGGCCATCTTGTGAGTATCATCTCGCTTCTTGATAGCACTTCCAGTACCATCGTGAGCACTCTTTAATTCTTCAAACAGCTTTTCCATCATAGCCTTACCACGCTTTGCGCGTGCGGCATCTACAATCCATCGTACTGCTAATGCTTCTGATCTATCATGTCTAACCGGAGTAGGAACCTGGTATGTAGCTCCACCCACTCTTCGTGATCTTACTTCCTGGGAAGGCATTACTTTTCGTACTGCTTCCTCAAAAGCCTGGACTGCTTCTTTTTTATCTTCTGCAAGTTTTTCAATTGCTCCATAAACTATTTTCTGAGCAACAGATTTTTCGCCGGCCTGCATGATTGCATTGATCATTCTCCCGACTGTGCGTGATTTATAGATTGTATCTGTTTGTATTACTCTTTTGTTTACTTTTCCGCTTCTCATATAAATTCCTTAAGCTTTAGGCTTTTTTGCTCCATAAATCGATCTGGATGTTTTTCTATTCGAAACACCTTGCAAATCAAAGATCCCTCTTACAATTGTATATTTAATACCGGGCAAATCTTTGACTCTTCCGCCTCTTATTAAAACGACTGAGTGTTCCTGTAAATTGTGCCCTTCTCCCGGAATGTATGCTGTAACTTCTCTCTTGTTAGAAAGTCTTACTCTTGCAACTTTTCTTAATGCTGAGTTAGGTTTTCTAGGTGTTTGAGTTTTAACCTGCAAACAGACACCTTTTTTAAAAGGAGCTTCGTGAGGTTTAGACACTCTTTTTCGTGTGTTAAAAACTTCGGATAAAGCCGCAGTTTTAACTTTTTTGATTTTTGTTTTTCTTTTTTTTCTTAATAATTGGTTTACTGTTGGCATTTTTTTCCAATCTACTAACTTAACTTTGCTCCCGGACCTGTAGGAATTAGTCTTCCAATGATGACGTTTTCCTTAAGACCCAAAAGCTTATCGACTCTACCAGAGGCTGCGGCATCGGTCAATACGTTGCTTGTTTGTATAAACGAAGCTGCTGACAAGAAACTATCGGTGTTCAAAGAAGACTTAGTTATACCAAGTAGTTGAACTTTAGCACTAGCTGGAGTTCCTCCGGCGGCCAAGATTCTTTCATTTTCCTCTTCGAATGACGCTTTAGTAACAATTTCCCCTACTAAGAAGTCGGTGTCTCCACGGTCTTCAATTCGGACGTTGTTAAACATCTGCTTAACGATAACTTCAATATGCTTGTCGTTCAAAGATACACCTTGTGAAGCATAAACTTTCTGGACTTCGTTAATAATGTATCTCTTTGTTTCCTCAACACCAACTGTTCTTAGTAAGTCGGTAAGATCCAAATGTCCTGCTGTTAACTTTTCACCCTTTGCTACAAGTTGGCCGTCCTGTACTAATATTTCTGCAACCGGATCCACCAAGTAATCTGTAACCTGAACATCTTCTGAAGGATCAGTTGCAATTACTGTGATTTTTCTTTCATCTCCGGACTGTGAAATCTTTACAGTTCCTGTTATTTCACTCATTGTAGACAAGAACTTAGGTGCTCTTGCTTCAACAATTTCCTCAACTCTAGGTAAACCTTGAGTGATATCTTTTCCTGCGATACCTCCGGTATGGAAGGTTCTAAGTGTAAGCTGTGTTCCAGGTTCTCCAATAGACTGTGCTGAAGCAACACCAACCGCAGTTCCAATTTCAACGTCTTTTCTGGTTACAAGATCAACACCGTAGCAAGTTGCGCAAATACCTCTTCTGGTTTCGCAGCTCATAGGAGTTCTGATTATGATCTTCTCCACACCGGCTGCTTCAATTTCTTTAACGTTTTCAGGATTTAATTTAACTCCTGCTTTAACAATTACTTTACCCTTAATCTTTGCGTCCTGAGCTAAATATCTCCCTACAACTCTGGCTGAAAACTTCTGTAGTAAAGTATCTTCGCCAACTTTAACTTCTCGGCCTTTGGTAGATCCGCAATCCGGTTCTCTGACCAAAACATCCTGAGAGACGTCAACGAGTCTTCTAGTCAAGTAACCTGCATCAGCAGTCTTTAAACCTTTATCAACCAAACCTTTTCGTGCTCCTCTACCTGATACGAAGTATTCCAAACCTGACAAACCTGTCTTGTAGTTTCCTAAAATAGGAAGTTGTACGATATGTCCTGTAGGATCAGAAACCAAACCCTTAACACCCGCAATCTGTTTAACCTGATCCCTGGAAGCTCTTGTTGAACCTGACTTAACCAAGACTTTGACTGGGTTATCTTCTTCAAGGTTGTTCCAAACTTCAGTATCGATTTCTGCTGTGACATGATTCCATGTGTCTTCGGTTAATCTCTGAGCTTCTGCTTTTGTAATAAGACCTCTTCTAAAGTTCTTGTCGATATCTGCTACAGATGTGTAACCCTTAGCAATTATTTCTTCTCTTCTAGGAGGAATCTTAACGTCGTTTAAGGAAACTGAGTGACCTGAGATGGTTCCGTATTTCAATCCTAAATCCTTAAGATCGTCGATTAATGTTGTGATTACATCGTTTGATTCTCTTTCAAAAGCTTTAGCAAGAAGGGCCTGAATACCTTTTTTAGGCATATCTTCGTTAATATATCCAAATGATTCAGGAATAATCTTATTGAAAATTACTCTTCCCGGTGTGGTTTCCATCAAAGTTCCGTTTATTCTTACCTTTACGCGCTGTCTTAAAGAAATCTTTGTATTTTCGTAAATCTTTAAGAAATACAAAAGTTCTTCTTCACTTCCAAAAATGGTTTCATGAACAGGAAGCTTTGTATCCACGGAAGTAATGTAGTAAGTTCCGAAAAGCATAATCTTTGTAGGAACAGACATTGGAGATCCGTCTGAAGGATTTAACAAGTTATTTGTAGAAATTATTTTGGTTCTGGCTTCTTCTTTTGCCTCTTCAGACAAAGGTAGGTGAACAGCCATCTGGTCTCCGTCAAAGTCTGCGTTAAATCCTGAAGCAACAGCCAAGTGTAATCTTATTGCATTTCCTTCTATAAGTTTTGGATAGAAAGCCTGAATACCCAATCTCCAAAGTGTAGGAGCTCGGTTTAATAATACCGGGTGGTTCTTAACAACTTCTTCTAAAATATCCCAAACTTCTGCGGATCTTTGATCTAAGAAGAATTTTGCACTCTTAACGTTAGGAGCATATCCTCTTGATAGAATTTCTCTTAAGACAAACGGCTTGAATAATTCTAATGCCATTTCCTTTGGAAGTCCGCACTCATTTAATTTCAAATTAGGTCCGTTAATAATAACTGCACGTCCTGAGTAATCTACTCTTTTACCAAGTAAGTTAAGTCTAAATATACCCTGCTTACCCTTTAACATATCAGCAAGAGATCTTAATTCTTTTTTGCCTCTTGAAAGTCTTGTTCTCTGTCTTTGCTTAGAAGAATCAAACAATGCATCCAAGGATTCCTGTAACATTCTTTTTTCGTTTCTGACAATGATTTCAGGTGCGCCCAAATCTAATAATCTCTTAAGTCTGTTATTTCTATTGATTAATCTTCTGTAAAGCTCATTTAAATCAGAAGAGGCAAATCTACCACCTTCTAGTTGAACTAAAGGCCTAAGATCAGGTGGAATCACAGGAACAATACTCAAAATCATTCTGGAGGGATCGATGGAAGCTCTTCTAAACTGCTCCACTACTTTAAGTCTCTTGGCTAATTTTCCTGCTTTTTGTCCTCTGGCGTTTTCTAAGTCTTCTCTT
>CAYMCX010000017.1:637-2254 GCA_964389145.1 uncultured Candidatus Saccharibacteria bacterium | reverse complement strand
CTCTTAAAGTCTGAGAAAGTGCATTTAAGTCCATCTTTTCTAAAATTCCCTGTAAAGCTTCTGCACCTATTTCTAATTTTGCAAAAACGTCAATGTAGATACTGAGATTTACATATTCATTATCTGAAAGTACTGAGTACAATTCGATACTTTCCAATTTCTTTTGAACAAGTTTGAAGTTCTTTTCCTGATCGTCAATCTTTTTATCAAAGATGTTTCGGATTGTTTGGATTCTTTGCTTTAATTTTAAAATTTCTTCCTGAGCTTTAAGATCCTCTTTCTTTCTGGAGAAAGTTTCAATGTCTTTTTCAAGATCTTTTACCTGAATATCATATTCTTTTTCGATAGCAAGCTTTGCTGTTGCTAAATCTTTTTCGACATTTGAAATAGCCAATGCTCTCTTATTACCGTCTATCTGAGTTACTATAAACGAGGAGAAGTAGATAACAGATTCAACATTTCTGGGTGAAATGTCTAATAGCAATGCCATTTTTGAAGGAATACCTCTGAAGAACCATACGTGAGCGGCGGGACAAGCAAGCTCAATGTGACCCATTCTTTCTCTTCTTCCTCTTGAGGGGGGAACTTCAACACCACACTTATCGCAAACAACGCCTTTGTATCTGATACCTTTGTATTTCCCGCAGTAGCATTCATAGTTTTTTACGGGTCCAAAGATTCTTTCGTCAAATAAACCGTCTTTTTCAGCTTTGAAGGTTCTGTAGTTAATAGTTTCAGGTTTGGTTACTTCCCCGAATGACCAGGACAAAAGCTCCTCGTTAGAAGCTAAATATACTTTTATCGCATCGAAATTTTTTAAATCACTTAAATATTTCATACTGTTTATTCCTTAGTAACTTCCTTGGTAACCTCTTCAGAATCTTCTTCTAACTCCTTAACATCAGTTAATTCTTCTAAAGCCTCGGTTTTATCTGCAACTAATACTTCTTTAAGTTCTTCAACCTCTTTTATTTCTTCCTCTTCAACCTCGGTTCCTCCCAAAACTTCAAGACCCAATCCCAAACCATTCATTTGTCTGACCAAAAGTTTAAAGGTTTCAGGAATATTGGATTCAGGAATAACCTTGCCTTGAATCATCGCGCTGTATGCCTGTGTTCTACCTACTAAGTCATCTGACTTGATTGTGATCATTTCTCTCAAAACATGTGCAGCTCCGTAAGCTTCCAAAGCCCAGACTTCCATTTCTCCAAATCTCTGTCCACCAAACTGTGCTTTACCACCCAAAGGCTGTTGAGTAATAAGTGAGTAAGGACCTGTTGATCTGGCGTGCATCTTTTCTTCTGACATATGAATAAGTTTCAAAATGTAGGTATCTCCAACAACAATTTCGTTCTGGAAAGGTTCTCCGGTTCTTCCATCAGTTAACTTCATCTTTCCTGATATCGGTAAACCTGCGGCCAAAAGCTCTTTATCAACCTCACCCTCCCCAATAGGCTCTAGTGAAGGAATTGCGTAGTGCTTTTTGAGTATCTTTCCGGCCATACCTAAAGGTGCTTCCAAAATCTGACCAACGTTCATACGTTTTAAAACAGCTTCAGATGAGAAAACAATATCTATAGGACTTCCGTCAGGTAGTCTTGGCATATCAATTGCAGA
>CAYMCX010000017.1:0-627 GCA_964389145.1 uncultured Candidatus Saccharibacteria bacterium | reverse complement strand
CTGAAATAACACCTTTGTTACCGTGTCGTCCTGCTAACTTATCACCAACTTCTATTTTCTTTTGCTGAGCAACATAAATTGTGATTTCTTCTAATACGCCTGCCGGTAATTCTTCATTTTCTTTTCTAGTTACTCTCTTAACGCCGATTACAACACCGTGCTCACCGTGAGGCATGTTCAAAGAGTTGTCTCTGACATCTTTAGCTTTTTCACCAAAGATAGCTCTTAGAAGTCTTTCTTCAGCAGAAAGATCGAGTTCTCCCTTAGGTGCGATTTTACCTACCAATATATCTCCAGATTTAACCTTAGAACCAACGGCGACAATACCACCCTCGTCTAAGTTTCTTAAAGCCTCTTCAGAAACGTTTGGAATATCTCTGGTTATTTCTTCGGGTCCAAGTTTTGTTTCTAAAACAGCAACTGTGTAATCTGAAATATGAATAGAAGTTAAGACGTCTTCCTTAACCAATCGGTCTGAAATAACAATTCCGTCTTCAAATTCGTAACCTTCCCAGATCATGTAAGCGACTCTAATGTTAGTTCCAATTGAAAGCTCTCCACCCACAACTCCGGGTCCTTCAAATAATACGTCGCCCTTTTTAACCTTTTGTCCTGAGTTAACTCTTA
>CAYMCX010000016.1:0-12719 GCA_964389145.1 uncultured Candidatus Saccharibacteria bacterium | reverse complement strand
CGGAAAATGGCGAGTAAAGCCCATACTAAAGTGGCTAGCACTAAACTAATATCTATTGCAGCCAACAGGTTGTTTTGAAGACTAAATTGTATTGGTGTGAAAGCAAAGTTAAAAAGAAGGTTTAGTGCAAAAGGAATAGCTACAATAAAAGGCATCCTTCCACTTACCGCTTTATAAAAAACGCTACCAAAAGAAATGAAAATTATAATGTAGAGGACAGTCCAAACAGGACCAAATAACCAGCTAGGAGGTGCCCACGAAGGCTTTATTTGAGTTGAGTACCAAGAATAAGTATTACCCGTCTCTGGCGGTTGTTGTGCTAATTCCACCGGTTCTGTTTCCCACTTCACGGTTTCCCCAGACACATCAAATTTACCGGTTTCCCCCAAGCCATTTGATGATGCTGTAAGAGTTTCTCCGGTACTAACCGCCCTTTCTTCACCGGAAGCAGTAGATTTAAAGGCGACCGTTCCTTCAATAACCTTTAATGTAGAATTCCCACCACTTTCTTCCAGTACAAAAGTTGTTCCCTTAATTCCAGCTACAGCTTGCCCCATATGTACTTCCATAGTTCCATCTTTAATCATTTTCTTAACGTTTACCCATATATTACCTGCCAGTAATTTTAGCTTGCTATCTTTTTCTGGTGGCGTATCTATAACAATTACACTTTCAGGTTTTATCTTAAAAGTAGTCATGTCAGAAAAAGAAATAACGGCATGGCTATCTTCACCGGTTTTAATACGACAGTTCACCCAAATGACTCTGCCCATCTTCATCACGTCCCACGCTTCCAGATCCGGTGGACAGGCGATTTCTACCTGACCCGATAAATCCGAGGCTCTCGCTCCTGAATCTCTCCCCGACTCTTCGGGCGGCAACTCTTCTACTTGTTGTTCTGCCCAATCGCTTGTCCCAAAGGATACTTTCTTAAACCAAGGTGTTCCTGGATTTGTGTAGGTATCTACGGCTTTATTATCTGCCTCAGAACTTGATTTCCCTGTTAATGTACCTTCGAAAGAAAGCACAACCTGATTATCTATAATAGTTCCTGTCACTTTTCCTGAAAATACTGCCTCGCCTTCTCCATTTCTTATACCTGCGCTGGATTTTCTTTCATATGTAGTAATAGTGTTCTGGGAAAATTGCCCGGTAATTGCGCCGGTATCTTTGTCATAAGTTCCGTTTAAAGAAAGGGAGATTGTGCCTTTAAAAGTTTGGCTACCACTTTCCAAATCAATTGGCTTAATAGTATAAAAATCTATAGTTCCGTCTTTTACCGGTACGATGATGGAAGAGAAAAAGATCTTATCCATTTTTTCGAACGGATCTGAGTCGTCTGTTATGCGGTATTGGCCTCCTGAAAGAACGAAATTCCCTTGTGGGGAATCTGAAGCATAGGTTGGGGTTGAAAATAAGGAGACTAGAAGCAAAAGTGAGCATGCCAGAAATGATTTCTTAGACATGCTGTTATTATAGCAATTTTTATTATTTACACACCTTTGTATACGTCGCATAATTTATTTGTGAAGAGGTTTATTACTATATTTTTGGTTATTTTGTTAGTGTTACTTGCCTATATATTAAGAGGGTTTTTTCCTCTCAGTGTTAAAAAGCTTATATATCTAAAAGACGCGTCTGTTTTATATACAACTATCAACAAATTTGATAATCCGGAAATCCTTGATGAAAACATATACAGTTGGGGGGTATTTCCAACGCAGTATACGATGGTAGCAGTTATTAGCGTGGATACGTCCGTAGAAAATTTGCTGGCCAAAATTAACAGTCTGTATGTTTGGAAACAGGCGCTGGCTGATAATAATGAGTTTTTGGTACCAATCAACGAGGGGGGACTGTCTGCAGACCTGTATTCCTCAGTTTTAGGAGGCTTGCCTGACACCACTAAAGATACTCCAAGAACATGGAAGAGCCGTACTTCTATTGGATCAGACAAGTTTTTAAAGATGTATGTTGTCGACACTGCAGGCATTCCAAGTCTGGGTAATAGGCACAATATTATAGTAATCACGCTCTCCCCTCTTAGTGTCTTTTAAACTTTAGTATGGGTAGAGTCATTTTTTGATATTATATCTCTATGCCTACACAAAAAGGATTTTCAACCGTATTTCTTTTAGTAGTTTTAGCTATATTAGTAGGGAGTGTTGGAGTTTATCTTGCTACTACAGAAACCCCTGAGGAAAACAACATTCCGAGGGAAGAATTTCCAAATCCCGTAGATGAAACTGGAGACGAGCCGGGTTCAGATTTAGCAAATCAGAAGACATACGTGTCGAAAAATTTAGGAATTAGTTTTAAATACCTTGAAGTTCAATACGGTGAAAAAGTATTAGTTAAGGAAACCGGAAATAAAATATATGTTTACGTCGAAAAAATGACTCCGGAAGACGGTCAGTATTTAGAAGTTTTTTACAAAAAACCTAGTGAGCCGTTACTTTCAGCGATTAATAACAAGTTTTTGAGTGGTTACTCCGTAAATGATTGTGAGGTTTCTTTTATTGATCCAAGTTGGCAGTATTATCCGGAGAATTTCAAGTTAGCTAATATAAAGGTAAAGGGCACCTGGAACGATTTAGATGAATTCGCCGTCCTTTACGAGAAATGTCCTCGCCACTATACGGCAAGTAACGGTATTTCTTACTTTTTATCGAACGAGACCCGCCCCGATAAATATTTATTCATTAGTATAGGTCAGTATGCGATTTGGGCAGATGAGAGCGATCCTAATATGAGTTGGCAGGATACAATAAAGTTTTTGGATTAGTTCGAACCATATTTTTATAAGAGTCAAAGACTTATATTTAGATTTTATTTCCAGTCACGTGGGCTCCTTGATACTACACTTATAAATGCCCGCTAATTACTTTTGGCGATAATTTTTGTCTAGTATCGCCGTGATATAATTGTATAACAATTCCGAAGAATTTAAAAATGAATACCCTTTCCATTAATGGTTTTAATATAGCAGTCCACCCATATAAAGAATATATTTCCGAACAGTTGCGTCTTTATGGGGGTTATGAGAAGGAATACCTATCGGTACTGATTTCGCAAATTATCCCCGGCTCCACAGTATTTGACATAGGTGCGAATATTGGGATTCACACTCTCCACTTTAGTAAGGCTGTTGGCCAACAAGGGCGCGTCTTGTCATTCGAACCGGATCCTACTAATTTTGATTTGCTAGATTACAACGTAAAAAATAACCACTGTTCAAATGTCAGTATATATCCCTGTGCCTTGGGGGAAATTAATCAATTCCGCAAATTTTACCTTTGTGCCCGAAATAAGGGAAAGCAGGGTTTTGCGGATTTAGACAGGTTGAACGATTCAATTGAAGTAAGTGTTAGAAAAGCGTCAGAATTCCCAGAATTTCGTAATGCCAATCTTGTTAAAATTGATGTCGAGGGTGCGGAGCCTCTTGTTTATAGAGGGTTTGATGGGATTAAGCCGCGGCAAATATCTTTTGAGTTCACGATTTTACAGCTTAAGGCGTTGAATAACGATCCGTTAAGTTTTTTAAATCGCTTGCAAAACGACGGTTACACACTTTTTGTTGTGGATGGGGTGGCTATATCACCTATCAACCCTTCAGAGTTTGTGCACTTGGCTACTGTGACGAATAAAGACTACAATCTCTTAGCAAGATTGGAGTAGTTGTTATACTTGGCGGCAACTATAGATCGAATTTTATATTCTGTTAATTTTGGCCATAGTAATAGATATAAAAGGTTGTTTAAGGTTACTACCCTCCCCCATTCTTTCGACAGTAGCGTTAGAATCCCGTTTGTTTCCATATTTCGAAATTCTTCGAAAGCCCTAATTAAACTCTTATTTTCATACTCGTTTGCACTTTCATCCACGATCTTTTTAAATACAGAGTAAGCTCCTAACATCATCATTCCTCTTTTTATATCCTTTTTGGCACTAAAATATCTCCAGACCCTGTACAATAGGTGCCACTGTATTGCAGATTGAATATAATTTTTCTTCGCCCGGTTTGTTTGGATGGCTTTCATGGCACGGTGAGCACCGTAGTGAAAGGCTTGAAATAAGTGTGGATTGGGGCAATGTATCGCAACGGGTGCTGGTTTATCCCAGATTAGTAACCTTTTTCCAGGTATAGTTGGTGTGTAGTCTACAAACAATTTCTCGTCGCTTCCCTTCCACCTGGCGTTTTTAGTAAATACAAGCAATCCCATAATATTTTGATTTGACATCGCATCGTATACAGAGAAATTACCTTGATCTACATTGGGATTATTTTCAAAGTACCTGGCTATAGCTTCCAGCGCGTAGTTATTTATTAAGACCATGTCAGCATCTAATTTAATAAATAGATCATATTTATCGCCGCTATCCATTATATATTTATATAAAGTGTCGTGGGCGACTTTATTAGATAAATTTGAAAAAATTACCTTATCCCAATTTTTGTAGGTCTGGTTCGCAAGCAACTCAAGTGATTTTGACAACTCTTCTTCACCGCTGTTCAAAATCAGTAGTAATATCCTTTTGTTAACGGGCGTGTCCTGGCCAGTCTTTATCATAACTTACCTCTAACGCTCGAAAGACAGCACGTACTAATACCATGTGAACGCATCCAGTTTAAGTCAAAATTTTGACGAAAGATATTATATTCATCTATTCGTACTTGGTATTTAATTGGATCAATATTCTCGATAGCTCCTGGTTTATTCGCGTGTAGTGACAGAAATGTTATCCCATCATCAAGCGAAGTAAGCAGATTTTCATAGCCAACTAACGCTTTATCCGAATCGAAACAAGGGGTAATCTTGAAATTATCTACCAAATGATAATTATTGGCGTCTAGTTTTTTAATTATTTCTTTATAAAAAGGTACCCATTTATCTTCAATTTTATAAAGAAGGAGAGTCTCCTCTATGTTTCTTGGTATTAGTACAGGCAAATCATACTTTACCCCGAGTTTCAGATAAAACTCTACTAATTCGGGTATAAGTCCAATACCCATATGGCAGTCTATATGCGACAAATTTATACCGGAATTTAGGGCCATTTTTATTTGGGCATCGAGTTCAATTTCAGCATCTCTAATATTTAGATTTTCCCTAAGTAATTTGCGGTTTTTCCAGAAAAATCCGTCACTGTCGATAAGTCCGGAACTAGTTTTACTTGTGGAAACAGGCCTCCACCTATATTGCTGCCATTCAGATGTTAAAGTAAGGTGTATTCCAATGTTTAGATTGGCGTTTGTTTTTTGTAATTCAACTATCTGTAAAAACCACGGAGCTGGTACCATGACTGATCCAGAATTAACGGATCCATACTTCTGTAATTCTAAAAATGCTTCACCAGAACCGACATCCAGGCCCAAATCATCTATATTTACGACAAGCACCTTACTATTTGTTGTTTCCATTTATTTCCTACTACACTAGTTCCTAAATTTTTCTCCAGGATGTTTCTCCATTTTTTTCGTCGTAAAGCTTTACCCCCATGTTAAGAAGCTTTTGTTTTATTTTGTCCGCCTTCTCCCAATCCTTGGATTTTCTATATAGATTCCTTTCTTCAATCAGAGATTCAATTTCAGGGTCTGTATTCTTATTAAATTCAAAAAATCCGAAAAAGGTGTTAATTTCCTGTAAATACTCGTAAACAGCTTTACCTGGTGCTCCTTTTGTATTCGTAACTGAAATATACTTAAAAATATGCGCAAGAGCGGCTGGTGTATTAAAATCATCATCCATTGCCGTTTTTACGTCTTCCCTTAATTTGCTAATAGCTATTGTTTCGTCATTATAAACCAGGTCTGGATTAATTTTGAACACAAATTCGTCAAGCCTTTTTAAAGTATTTTTGTTCTGTTCCAGTGTTTCCTTGCTGAATTCTAAAGAGGAACGATATTGTGCACTACAAAACATAAGTCTAAGTACTCTAAAACTATAATCTTTAAGCACATCTCTTATTGTCCAAAAGTTGTCCAAACTTTTTGACATCTTTTCGCTGTTCATATTTAAGAATCCGGTGTGTAGCCAATATTTGACTAGAGGTGATTTTCCTGATATCACTTCCATCTGAGCTATTTCAGCTTCGTGGTGAGGTATGATTAAATCAACCGCGCCGCCGTGTATGTCGTATTGGGGTCCAAAATGATGCTCGGTTATAGCTGTATCTTCAATGTGCCAGCCCGGCCTTCCGTTTCCCAATTCAGTTTCCCAAAATGGTTCGTTATCTTTAGAAAATTTCCACAGACAGAAATCGTTCCAGCCTCTTTTTTCGTTACTGGAATCAATTCTTGAGATACCGTCTGATTCCTGCAACTCTGTTCTCCTTGATAATTTTCCATAATTTGTAAATTTAGTGATTTCGTAATATATACCGTCGCTGGTTCTGTAAGCTACGCCTTTTTCTTCGAGGCGTTTTACTTGATCGACTATCTGGTTAA
The DNA here is from genome assembly GCA_964389145.1 of uncultured Candidatus Saccharibacteria bacterium. Taxonomy (GTDB): domain Bacteria; phylum Patescibacteriota; class WWE3; order UBA101185; family UBA10185; genus CAYMCX01. Next base: position 6,271 of record CAYMCX010000016.1, on the reverse strand, counting down.
TATAATCTGTGGCTCTAGCGTAATATGTAACAGCATCGTTTCTTAACGTAGCCATGTCCTGTAAGAACTCTTTTGTATACAAATCTGACACATCTTTCCACGAAGACCCGTCTTCACGAGACTTTTTTATTATTTTATCGTCAATATCTGTTATATTTTGCAAGTAGAAAACGTCGAAACCCCTATATCTTAGGTATTTTACAATCATATCGAACTGGGTAAATGTCTTTCCGTTACCGACGTGAGCTAGTCCGTAAACCGTAGGTCCACAAACAAAAACGTTAAGCTTATTTTCATTCCTTGGTATCAATTTTTCTAACTTATGTGTAAGTGTGTTATAGATTTTTGTCATGTTATTTAATAATGTTTTCCAATCTATGTAATTGTAGCTTATTCGAAACTAAGTTAAGGCATAGCTGCCCTTCAATTTCTTGTATATTTTCTTCACTTTGATCAGCGCACATTTCCTTTGCAATCTTCTGAACATAACACTCGTTCCTTAGTTGGTAAAATTTTTTGAAGTAGTATTCATAGGGCTTATCTGGAAAATTTGGGTACTTTTCACGAGTTTTCTTTTCGACCCAGCTATATATACTTTCTAATGAACCAATTCTTCGTCTAATGTCCTCTTCGTTATAACTTTTTACAAGCATAGACTCTCTTAAGTTATCAAAGAAATTTTCTGGTAACATGTCCATTGTAGTTAACATCGCAATTCTCCATTTTCTGTGGGGTCTTGGTTTTTCGTTAAGTAGGTAAATAGCTTCGGTTAATAACTCCACACATTCATTTAGTAGATCGTGGCCACCTTCGGGATACCCCCGATACATAGTTCTCAGGCTGTGAATTCTCCCCCTCCAAACGTACTGTTGTAAAATATACATTATTCGGAAGTAGGCTGCCTTATTATCAAACACCGTCTTAGCTTTGATCAACTTTTTGATGCGCTTTTTCTTGTCACTAAAGACTTTCGCCCTACTATACGCCTCTTTTTTCCCCTCATCCCATTCAGAATTTACATCCTTGGTATAAAAAACTGGGTGTATATTAAATTCATATTTTGTATTGTTTATTGTTGCGTGAAATTCAAAAGGCAAGAAATGATTAGACTTTGTGTTAGCTTCATAAAATATAGCAATATCTATATCCGAATGTTTATCTAAATAATTTCTTTTTCCCAATCCCCCCAGCAGAACTACGCCTTCAACAAAGGATTGTTTAATTAGTAAGTCTAGAAAGGGTTTTATATCCTTTTCAACCTTTTGTATAATATTTTCGGTTTTAAGTACTAATTTTTTCGTACCTTTCATCTTGTTAATTCTAAATAATTAACTTTAATAACTCTTTTCATATTAGTTTTACACATTATATCAATACTATTGTTCGAACTTTCGCTCTTAGAGGTATTCCACAGTTTTATTTGTGGATTACTTGTTCCTGCGCCTACGTCAAGCGCTTCCCTGATCAGATTAGACATATCTTTCGCAGGATCGATGCATATCACTTTACTACCTAGCCTTTCGATTATTTGATCTTCAATTGATTTAAAGCAAGTACACGCTAGTATGGCTGTATCGATTTGCCGATTTGAGAATTCACTAAGTTCATCGTTTATGACACGCTTACCTTCCGGTGTTTTAAATCTGCCCATGGCTACCTCACCTTCACACTTAGTTGCTACTATTCCGATAACACTATTTGGTCGGTATCTACTAACAATTTTCTGGTACACCTCTGATTCTATAGTATATTTTGTAGCAATAATAGCCACGTTTTTACCTCTTATTAGGGTTTCGTTGTTGTTCACGCACGCCTCAATCGCATCAATCATATTAACTATCGGCACACCAAAGTCGGTTATTAGCTTCTGTTTGATAGGTTCAGAAGCGATAGACGCTGTATTACATGCTATAACAAAAAGGCAAACGTCATTCTTGTTAACCAAGCATTTAAACCAAGACGAAACAATTCTTCCAATCTCGTGCTGGCTTTTAATACCAAGTGGGTTGTATTCGTAATCAGCCAAGTACTCAACGTTGTATCTCCCCGCCCAAGCACTTACGTACTTCAACACACCTATACCACCGGAACAGGAATCGGCCATCAAAATTGTACTACCAGGACGACCGATCATAGTACTTTAGAGGTTCGAGCTAACTTAATAAATTCCTGCATACCTCCGTAAGTTCTCTGAATTATCGTTAATCCTGGACTACTGTTTCCCTCCAGCACAATAGGTCCTTCTGGTGTCATTGCTATATCCCAACCTATAAATGTTAAACTTGGGAAGATATTACCCAGTTTTTCTGCCAAAGAAACAACTTGATCGATATCAGAGACTCTTTTGCCTCCAAATTCAACGCCAGTAAGCGGGTGTGTTTTATAGCTACGTAAGTTTTCATCGTAAGCCGTGTTTGCAAGGTTTCCATTTTCTGTATCTACTTTTACGTATACGCCTCCAGTATGGGCATTGTCTGTGTAAGCCTTATTATTGCCAAACTTTAGAATACAATAAATTACTCTAGCCCCCTCACCAGGTTTAAAATAAGTCAACACCCTGAAAGAGTTAGTTGCATATTCGTATATATCCTTAAGTTCCTGACAATTTTCAACCGTCTCTTGTATTATCCAATCTTCGTTGCTCATTCTGAGTAGGTACTCAAAACTAAACTCGATGCCTTTTTCGTCAAAGTATAGGTTATGGCGTCTTTTTAAAATAAAAATACCATTACCACCACTACCACAATCTGCCGGCTTACAAAATAGAATAGGAGAGTTGGTATTTTTTAACGTTTGGTGAAAGCAATCATTATTACTTACTATCCCCATATCGCCGTCGTATATTGTATTTTTTAGTGTTTTAAAAATCGTTTTTGGATAGGAAACAGCATAGCCTTTGATCATCGATTCAAACGCATTTTTGTCATCTAGCAGAAACATCTGCTTATTAATTTGAGGTAATATCTTGTAGAAGAATATTGTTTCTGGTAAGTAGCCAAGAATTTCTTGGTAAGAAAGCCTATTTTTGTAAAGACTGTACCTAAAGTAGTGATACGGAAGACATTTCCAACCCCAAGTTAAACGAAACAAATCAAGAAATATGGTTAGTACATTTTTCTTATCCTTGCATCTCTTAAACGCAGGCCAATACGATTCCCTGAATCTCCTGTTTTGGTATGACATCCAGTAGTTTGACATATATAGCCGTAGTCCAAGCACCGAACCATCGTGATATTTCTGCATTCTTAGGTTAAATTCAGCCATGGTCGGATTCTACCATCACATATGCACTTTTCCTATCACCCAATAGGCGTTGGACAGATTTATTGGGAGAAAACGTTATTACTAATACGAATTGTACTTACTGAATATTACTTCTTCCGGTTATTTTCTATACAAAAACCCCCAGGGAGCAATTCCTCGGCTTTGATTTTACTTGCAAAGTGTTTTTGGCTTTATGGTCACTTGCGTGTCCGGTCTGTTTGGGTAGTTGGGGTTTAGTTTGAACCTTTATATCAAGCAAGTTCCCAAAGCATTGATCTTGCTTCTCAAGTAGCAATACCGGGATTGACAATAAAAATATTGGATTACTATTGCATTAGGATGAACCGCCCTTTTTTCTTAACGTCAGAGACTGGTAGTGAAAGCCTTTTTGGTCGGAATTTAGCTCTACAACTTCAAAATCTACCTTATCAAACATGCTTGTTGCGGTTAGTAAATCCTCGTCGTTAAGCTTTGAGAAAAACCTAGGTAAAAACTTTGTTTTAGCATCGTTTTTTACGATTTCCTCCGTTATTCCGCCGTATGAACCATAGTAAAAGAGTCCGCCCTTATTGAGAACGTCGCTAATTTTATTAAGGATTGATTCTAGATCCTTTCTTGGAATATGGAGCATTACATTCATAGAATATACGGCATCAAACTTCTTTCCTAAGCTTTCGATATCATATAAATCCATTACTTGTGCGTTTACTCCTTTCTCCAGACATTCTTTTATCATACCTTCTGATATATCTACTGCTAAAATATCAAGTCCGTTATCCATAAAGTACTTTGAGTCAGTCCCTATACCCGCACCCAATTCTAAAAGCGTCTTTTTATGTTCGCTTTTTAGAAGGTCTAGGAATTTCTCCCGAACATTGAATTTCCACGAGTCTCTTGACTCCTCGTTTTCTTTTCTTCTTTGTGCATCTTGATTGTAGACTATTATTAGGTCTTTTTTAAACAGGTCCATGTTTAGAATATAGTATACTTTTGCATAGATTTAAAGTAAGTGCGTGCAACTACCTTCCTTGGGCGGGACCGTAACTTACGTTGTTCTACTTAAGACTGTTTATAAATTGTAGTACAATTTTATTATGCAACCTTTCGAATCTGCAGCTGAACGTGACGAAGTCTCCAGTAACGAGAGTATAGAAACGATAGTACCACTAGAAAGCAAAAGTGGTGAGAGATTTACGAGATGTGAGCATGCAAGCTCCGAGCTTTCGAGCAGGATCGTCGAGAATCTAAAGCAGGCAGGTGTTCATGAGAGGTATTATCAGGAAGCTAGCGTATTCTTTTTACCTGAAGTCTTGGGACTTGAGTCTGGAGCCAGTTTGGATCAAGTCCTGGAAAGAGCAAAAGAACTAAATCAAGAGGTAGTAGTATATTCTGGAGGGATAAACTGGAGGGGTGGAAAACACATACATCCTACTGAAATATTAAAGCCTGAACATGAGCTTGGCAGCAGTTTAGCATCGTTTTCAAAAGAATTATCCAGCGATTTGTCACATGACATTACAATACCGGGCTCAAAAAAGGCTGAGGAATTACCCTCTGCCCTGAACTTTTTTGCCGACTCGCATAAAGCAGTGGTAATAACAATAGATCCTTTCTATCGGGAAGCCGAGGTACCAGCTTCTTCCTTAAGATCTGATGCGATTGCTAAGAAAACATCTCTAAATGCTGTTAAAAACGCCGGAATAGACGTAGAAATAGTTAACTGGAGTGACGGAGGATTCAAGGATATGCAAATTCAGTTTGCTGGGTATATAGCAATAGTAGAGGATCTTCGCTGGGGCATGGAAAATGGAATACTAATGTACGAGGACTATGTTTCCTTAGAAAAAACGTTTGAAACAGAAAGCACCGATTCCAAAGCGGAAAATGCATTTGCAAATATGTTGCTAAAAATAAGACAGGTAAAAGGAAACATACAATCTTTGGACTACACTCCGCCCAGTAAGGCAAACGTCAAACAACATTTAAGAGCACCTGTATTTCTTAGCGGATACGAAGCACTAAGTTATTTTGAGTCTCTTAAGGACATCGACGATATCAGAGGAGGTGCGCCTTCCATTCCTCAGGAGTTAGCCTTTCCATTTAAAAGTACAGATACTAACCCGGTAATAAGGGGTCCTGTACGAGTAATGGCAAACGAATTTGTAGGCCTTTTTGGAAAAAAAGAATCTAACAAGATCCTCGATGCGGTTTTATATAACGCAATGCCGAAAAGTACCATTGATCAACAGGGTAACGTACTTGTGTTACTAAGACTCTTGGAACTTGGTAGGGGTATAAAAGGTAGAGAAGATATGGACCCGAATGAAATGCTTTGCAAGTTAACACAATCAGCCGTTAGTACCACTCGAGGCACGGGTTTGGATATTACACTTGGAGATACTTCTGGAGATGTGGTTAATACAGCTTCAGAAACAAACGGCACGCCCGTGCTTAGTCAGCTAGTGAATGGAAAGAAGGCTCTTTATATTGAAACACGCGATACAAATGAGATTGGAAAACCAAGCATTCATATTGAGGTTAAAAGAGCATTACCAGCAATAGAGACAATCGCTGCCGCTGATAAGCTGGGACTCATAACTGATGAAGTAGATGACGTGGTCGAACAAAGATATACTCCAGTTACGTTAGAAGTATCTGAACTACATCCTAACGGATCTGTGTTACATAGAGCTAGAAAGTTGGATCATGGTAGATGGTTACAAATTAATGAGAAAAGACACGATCTTTCGGAAAAGGAACGAAAGCTTCTTGATAAGGCTTCAAAACTATTTTCCGAATAATTTAATTAGTTTCCGTACATATTCTTGTATGTATCGCCGGGGCGTATCTCTTCGGTAGCTCTGATACCTCCTCCAGAGACTTCCCAGTTTTCTTTATTAGATTCCCAGCTAGACCCCGCACCTTCAATATACGATTTGTAATCATCTTCGTTGTAAAAAGCCATTTTAACGCTCCCAAGGTTTCCGCTCTCATATTTCACCAAATC
>CAYMCX010000015.1:0-13329 GCA_964389145.1 uncultured Candidatus Saccharibacteria bacterium | reverse complement strand
AGTCTGTTAACAACATCTTTGTGTTTTTTAGCAAACGCACCGTTGTAATAGACTCTCTCAAACAACTCTGCCGCCAAATTCGAAGCGTCTACCTCATCCATAACCATTGGATTTTTTGTCTTCACTAAAGTCTCCTTCATTCTCTCTGTTCTTGATTTGCCTTTTGGGTAAAATACCACAAACTGGGAGAGTATGAAATGGTAAAATCAAATAAATGTCCGCAAGTGATACTAAATCAAATATTTTGTTTATGAGGGAAGCGTGTTGGTGTTGTGACTTTTCAGACTGCAAAGTGAAAACTGGCGCTGTTGCCGTATCAAACGGAACTATTGTTGCACGCGGGCATAACTATTTATCCATAGAAAAGCTTCAAAAAGAGAAAAATGAGCGGGATTTAGCGATTCACGCCGAAGAAAAGTTAATTAAAGAGGCGGCAGAGCAGCATCTTTCCCTAAAGGACTGCGCTTTATATCTAACTAGATTTCCGTGCGAATCTTGCGCTAAACTACTTACGAAAGCAGGAGTGAAGAAGATTTATTACATGAGTGATTTATTTACGCTAGGTAATAAAGCGTTGCCTTTTCTTACCAAAAACAACATTGAGGTTGTCCAGATAAAAGAAGAGGAAGTTTGGAAATAACTTTATGCATATGGACTGGCCGTTATATTTTAAAGATAGATTAATAGTAGATAACCTTGACTCATCTGTGGGTGTGGCAACTTTATGGATGCCAAAGGAGAGCGTGGCTGAGATTTTAAAGCCTGGTTCGTTTAGCGTGTGTGGGCAACTTTATACGAAAAGAGGAATCAACCCTTTATTAAGAAATATTTTAGCGAATCCGAGAATACGACACTTGATTGTTTGTGGCGTCGATAGGCAGGGGAGTGGCGAGGCTCTGATCAAGTTTTTCAAAAATGGAGTAGAGATGGAGTCTGATAAAGGCGGCACTGTGAAAGGTTGGAGGATCGTGGGGGATGATGAGGCCTTGTTGGACAAGGAGTTGCCTTTAGAAGCGCTTGATTTGGTTAGGAAACATGTAAAGGTTGTTGATATGAGAATGATGCCCCTGGAGGATGTTTCCAAAAAGGTGAGTGACTTGGGTGAAATCACAGACGAAAAGGGGGATTCTTTCTCAGAACCACAAATTTTTCCGGAACCCGAGAAGTTTGAACAGAAAAATTACCCAAGTGACCTTTCCGTGTTTAAGCTGCGTAAGGATACTATCTCAGACGCATGGATAGATGCCTTAAAGGTGATAAATAGGTTTGGAATAGAGATACCCGGGATGTACGGCAAAGTAAAAGAGGTACAAAACTTATCCATTATTATAGAAAAGGAAGACCCTGAAAGGGCAAAAATAGAGCCATTTTTGAAGTTTAGCAAAGAAGGTTTGGATTTATACACAAAGGGTTTTTTCGAAAAGACCAAAGGTTCCAGTTCATATACATATGGGGAAAGGATTATGGACTGGGATGGGATTGACCAAGCTCAGATTATGTCGGACAAACTAAAGAAGTTTCCTTTTGACCGAGGAGCTCTTGCGGTACTATGGAAGCCTCATAAAGACAACTTCCCCCCTACAAACACCGAAAAAGTAGAAAATGGGCAGACTAAAGGTTGGCAGGTGCCGTGCTTGGTCATGATTTTAGGCCAGTGCATTGGCGATAACTTTAATATGACCGCTGTTTTTAGGAATAATGATATATATGGAGGGTGGCCGCTAAATGCTTTTGCGCTACGATCTTTTCAACAAAAAATTGCAAGAGAGATCAGCAAAAACCTCGGGAGTCTTACAACAATCTCCCATATTGCAGAAATCTACGAAATCGACTGGGAAGACTCGAGGAAAGTGGTGGAGGAGAACGATAATTTAGGCAGAACCTGCATGTACGACCCACGCGGTTATTACACAGTAGCTGTAGAGGGAACCGACATCATACTCACCTTTATGACGCCTGATGGTGCCGATAAAATCGCGGAATTTGTAGAGGATGGAAAAAAACCAAAAGTTGCCAGGGATCTGTGCGCGATGGCTCTGCGGGATATGCTGGTAAGTGAATTGGGTGCCGCGGCGGATTTGGGCAGACAGCTAGCTAAAGCGGAGTCAGCAGTAAAGCTAGGTCTAAAATTCGAACAGGACCAGCCTTTAAGGGTTAACTAACACTTTGTGAGATAGTTTCAAAAGCTTTTTGAGCAAAATTAAAGTCGTCTTGCCAGTTGCTCTCGTCCTTGTAGTTTTCTTTACTATTTTTTACATGATTGAGATACCGCCTAGTGTGTTCTACCGCGAATGTATTTAAAAGGGATTGAGAAACCTTTCCGTCATACGCGTTTTTTACAGAGTCTAGGGCTTTCGTAAAAGGAATATTCTTCATTCTGAACCAACCAAATACTGCGCTGACTGCCAGGTCATATTCTACAGGGCCTGTTAAACTGTCTTCCATGTCTATTACGCCCTTAATAACATTATCGGCTACTATTACATTGGAAGGTGTGAGGTCGCCGTGTAGAAGCTTAGTTTCAGAGCCTTTTACGTCAATTCCCTGTAACACAGATTCATAACCCCGCAATTCATAGTTAACATCAGCAAGGGGGAAGCAGTGGATCTTTTTAAGCGTTATTGCCATCTGTTCTAGTATTTTCGTATTCATATCAAAGGGTGCAGTCCCCTCAATATAATCTGCCACTTTCAGCAATAGCTCCTTTCCAACTGTGAGGTATTCTCCCTGTGAGTTACGGAGATAGTTTGGTGTATTTACAACTCCGTGTAGTAGGGTGCTAAGAAGGATATCTTTTTGTGACTTAGCCAGTTTTTCTTCGCTAACCATTGCTACTTTTGCGATGTACTGTCTATTTGCACCATCCCGAACGTAGTACGCGGTAGACGTAAAACCCCAGGCCGACTTATCTATAAGAGTTGCTTTTATACCGTATTCGTATTCAAGGAGAATGCCTAGGTCTTCTTTACTAATAAGATTCATTTGCCTAATTTTACTTTAATCCGGAAGTATTGAAAACCCACAGTATTTGTGATAACCTGCCTAAGTTCGAATCCTGAGTCTCTCTCCCGTTACACGGGTTCAGGTGAGAAAAGTTATTTAATAATTTTTCAAAAGGAAAAGAGAGGAACCACACTTTATTCATTATTGTGCCGCTCCTCCTTTTTTCTAATTGAATACCAACAAGGAATATTTATGAAGACGAAATTACCTAAAATTGAAGAGTTGTTAGACGCAGGTGTTCATTTTGGACATCAAACTAAAAGATGGCATCCAAAAATGGAGCCTTATATTTACGGTGTTAAGAAAAACATCCATATTATTGATTTAGAACGTACAGAAGACCTTCTTAAAGATGCATGCGCATTCCTTTATGAAACTGCCAAAAGGGGCGAGCAGATTATATTTGTAGGAACAAAGAAGCAGGCCAGAGAAGTAGTTGAGTTAGAAGCTAAGAGATGTGGGGCCATGTATGTTACCGAAAGATGGATCGGTGGAACTGTAACAAACTTTAGAATTATCAAAAAGAACATAGATAAATTGTTAAGTCTAATGAAGAGACGAGAAGAAGGCGACTTAGAAAAGTACACCAAAAAGGAAAGACTCTTAATTGACCGAGAAATTGAAAAACTTCAGAGAAATATTGGCGGTATTGTAAACTTTAAGGGTACCATGGGGGCATTGTTTGTTGTTGATTCCAGAAGAGAAAAGACTTCTATAAGAGAAGCCAAGATTGCGGGAGTTAAAGTTGTAGGTTTAATCGATACTAATTCAGATCCCGCATCCGTTGATTACGTAATTCCAGGAAACGATGACGCTATAAAATCCGTGGCAATAATATTAAAAGCTGTTTCTGATGCTGTAGAGGAGGGTTATTTGGAATACTCAAAGCAGTCTGAAAAGAAAGAGGAGCCCGTAGTGGTTGTAAAAGAACCGGAGGAAACTAAAGTTCAGGTAAGTGTTGCTGAGGCACCAAGAGTAATTGAGAGTTTCGCTGAACCTGAAAAAGGTGTAGAAAAGACGGTTCAAGAGGTTGTATTGGAACCTGTTGCAGAAGTTAAAGTAGCGGTGGCTAAGCCTGAAAAAGTGAAGACTGACGCAGTGAAAAAGCCCGCAACTGCTAAGAAAACGGCAAAGAAAGTTACCAAAGGGGGAAAGTAACATGATAGATATAGATACAATCAAGAAATTAAGAGAAGGAACAGGAGCCGGAGTTTTAGACGTTAAGAAATCCTTAGAAAAGTATGACAACAACGTCGAGTTGGCCAAAAAAGAGCTTATGGAAAAGGGCGCTGCAAAGGCTGCCAAAAAACAGGAAGAACGAACCACTAAGGACGGACTTGTTTATGCATACATTCACGGAGCAGGAAAAGTAGGAAGCTTAGTGTGTGTTGCGTGTGAAACCGATTTTGTGGCTAAAACCGAAGACTTTCAGAAGCTATGCAAAGAAATCGGTATGCAGGCTGCTTCAGAAGAATACAAAGATGTAGATGAACTCTTAAACGCTGAATACATTAGAGATCCTTCCAAAAAAATCTCGGATCTTGTAACGGAAGTAATCGCTAAAGTCGGTGAAAAGATTGAAATACGTAACTTCTGCAGAATGAGTATTACCCAATAAACAGGGTAGGATTCATGCTAAAATATTCACATGAATATTACTGATCTTAAAAGCAGACTCAATAAATCTTTAGAGCATTTAGAAGACGATCTATCTCAAGTTAGAACAGGTCGCGCTACACCCGCACTATTAGAAAACATCATCCTAGAAGCATACGGAACAAAGATGACTGTAAAAGAAGTAGGATCCATCACTATTTTGGACCCTCAAAATCTTGTGGTTACACCATGGGATAGGGGACTACTTCCTGCAGTTGCAGCCGCTATACGAGAAAGTGACTTAAAAGTTAATCCGGTTACTGATGGAGGTACTATTCGAGTTCCTATTCCATCACTTACAGAAGACAGAAGAAAAGAATTTGCTAAGATTGTTACTGTAAAAGTAGAAGAGTGCAAAAATTCTATGCGAAACGTTCGTCAGGAAGCCATGAAGGACATAGAGAAAGAATTTGCTGATAAGAAATTAGGGGAGGATGAGAAATTTACACAGAAAGATGTGGTAGAGAGCACAGTTAAGGATTTTGTATCTCAGGCAGACACGCTTGGCGAGGCAAAAAAAGAAGACTTACTGAAGATCTAGATGACATTTATTATCTTCATTTTAATACTTTCTTTCCTCGTATTTGTCCACGAGTTAGGTCATTATCTTGTAGCTAAAAAGAATGGAATACGCGTTGAGGAGTTTGGTTTAGGACTTCCTCCAAGAATATACGGTAAGCAGGTAGGAGAAACTATTTATTCTTTAAATTTACTTCCTTTTGGTGGATTTGTGCGCCTAACAGGCGAGGATCTTTTGGAGCAGAAGGATGGTGTTACTAATGATCCCAGGAGTTTTGCAACAAAGTCGGCCGGGCAAAGAGCAGCCGTTTTAGTAGCAGGTGTTGCAATGAACACCTTAATTACCGTTGTTTTGTACTACTTTTTGTTTTTTGCTAACGGATTTAAAACTTTAAGCTTACCTTTAATATTTGAGCACAAATTCGCTTTCGGAACTATGACAACTGTTGACACAGTTATTACCGGCTTTTCGGAAAATTCAGTCTTTTCCGAAAATGATATTAGTTCAGGTGAGGCTATTATTAAAATTGATGATACAACTATACATTCTGTAACCGATGTAAAGGCTGCTTTAATGGACAAAGCCGGCAAAGAAGTAAATGTTACGTTGGCGGATCTTAGAAAGGGCGAGGAGGGCGAAGGCAAAGCACGAATACTTAACGTTGTACCGTATGCTGATGATACAGGAAACGGTGTTTTGGGAGTTTACTTGGGGCGATCGGCGACATTAATTTATGACAAACCTATCGAGAAGATTTTCGCCGGATTTTTGCATGCATATAACATGCTGGAATACTCTATGAACGTTTTTGGGCAGCTAATTGGATTATCCGTTGAATCAGGGAGTATTTCTCCTGTTTCTGAGGGAGTTTCAGGTCCGTTGGGTATTTATACGATTGTTGGAAGTATTCTTGACATTGGCGGAAAGCAAATCTTTTTAGCAATGTTGGACTTTGTGGCTTTAATGTCGCTAAGTTTGGCGTTTCTTAACGTTATGCCTTTTCCGGCTCTTGATGGGGGAAGGTTGGCGTTTGTTGTAGCCGAAAAGGTTATTGGCAGAAAGATTAGTCCTATATTTGAGGCTAAAGTACACAGGTGGGGGATGTTAGCACTTCTTGCTCTCATAGTGTTGGTGAGTGCAAAAGATATTGTGCGTTTTTTCTAAGTTAGCGCTAGAATTTAGGTGTATGACAACTGTGCTAGTTTTTTGATCTCATTTTTTACTCGTAAATGCAATTTGCACTTCGAATACCCGATTTGCCAAAAACACGCCGTATGTTTATACTCATTTCAGATTTATAAATTATTTGATAGAATGTCGTAGTTTGGAGGTGTTTTCTTCGACATATATGTGAGGTTGCCTAATAGGCAGTAATTGCAAGTCCTCATATATCAACGATTGTCATACACATATGACCAAAATTAAAGTACGAAATGGTGAAACATTAGAACAAGCCTTGCGAAGGTTTAATAGAGAGGTTCAAAAGTCCGGTCTTTTAGACGAACTTAAAACCCGCGAAAGATTTATTAAGAAAAGTGAGCTCAAAAGAATGCAGAAAAAAGAACGAGCACACAAGATTGAGCTTGATAAGCGCAGAGGTTACTAATAGGAGATAAATGATCTTACAAGAACTTCAAAAGAAACAAATTGAAGCCCTAAAATCTAGAGAAACCTTTAGATTAGGGGTCATAAGGTATTTGCTTTCTCTTATTAAGAATAGAGAGATTGAACTTAGGCCTCAGAAAATGGAGCTTACAGATGAGATTGTCTTAAAACTTTTACAAAAGCAGGTAAAAAAGAGGGAAGAGCTTATTGAAGAATACAGAAAAGCAAACAGGCAGGATTTGGTAGATAAGGAATCGGCAGAGCTTGTAATAGTAAAAGAACTGGTGGAAGAGTTCTCACGCCAATAAACCCTTTTAAAATATGGCTAAAAAGCAAAACTCCAATCGCTACATTTCAGTAACAATTGCAGACGATACTGAAATTAAAGATCTTAATAAGAAGTACTTAAACCGTGACGAAACTACGGATGTACTTTCTTTTGAGGTAGGTGGGACCTTGGACGATGGAACTGTGTATATTGGGGACGTTGTTGTTAACGCCGATCAGGCAAAACGTCAATGTAGGGAGTATGGAAACACATACGAGCAGGAATTATCCGAATTAGTTGCCCACGGAGTTTTACATTTACTTGGTGTACATCACCCACATGATGATGAGACTGAAGTTCATGGAATTAAGAGTAAAAAAAAGTAATATGAAAGCAATTTTTGGTTTAGGAAATCCGGAAAAGAAGTACGAAAAAACCAGGCATAATGCTGGGTTTATAGTTATAGATAAAATTGCCGAGGAATTGAGTCTTACATGGGGACGTGAGGACAAGTTAAAAGCTTTAATAGCCAAAAAAGACGATTTACTTTTGGTAAAACCCCAAACCTTTATGAATAATTCAGGTGGGTGTATTCGAGCCGTAAAAGATTTTTATAAACTAGAATCCTCAAAGATTTTGGTTGTGCACGACGATGTGGACTTGCCTTTTGGAAAAATTAAGTTGCAGATAGGGGCGAGCAGTGCAGGCCACAACGGTGTCTCTGATATTATCGAGAAACTTGGTACGCAGGAATTTTGGAGACTGCGAATAGGTGTTGGTAGGCCTGAGAATGCTGAATTTGATGTGACGGACTGGGTTTTGGGTGACCTGACTCCAGAGGAGTTGGATTTTGTTAGAAGCATCAAAGTAGACGATTGGATGCGACAGTAGCACTTTTTTATTTTAGACTATTCCATTCAAACCACATTAGTTGATCTGCAACCTCAACAAGGTATACTAAATTTACTGCCCAATTGTTTTGGGTTTTTTATTTAAAATGTTTTATACCAAATACAGACCACAAAAATTTTCGGAAATATCAAAACCTAACGATGCTGCTGAAAGCCTAATGAAGCAGGTGAAGACCGACAAAATAGGGCATGCGTATCTTTTTGTGGGTTCAAGAGGGACCGGAAAGACTACTACGGCACGTATTTTAGCCAAAGCATTAAACTGTAAGAAACCAGAAGCTGATGGAGACCCTTGCGACAAGTGTGAGAGTTGTATAGCAATCAGAAACGGCAATTTCATGGACTTAATTGAGATAGACGCCGCCAGCAACCGTGGAATTGATGATATTAGAGACCTTCGTGACAAAATCAGATTGTCCCCGACAGTTGGTCTTAGAAAAGTTTATATTATCGACGAGGTTCACATGCTTACTAACGAGGCTTTCAATGCCCTCCTAAAGACTCTAGAGGAGCCTCCTGCTCATGTAAATTTCATTTTATGTACAACAGAACTTCACAAGATCCCGGAGACGATAAAATCCCGCTGCCAGGTTTATAAGTTTAAGCGGGCAACAATTGTTCAGTTAGTAGACAGACTTGCAGGCATAGCAAAAGAAGAAAAAGCTAAAGTATCAAAGGAAGACTTAAAAAAGATTGCTCAAGCCTCGCTAGGTGGGTTTAGGGATGCGGAAACTCTCTTGCAACAAGTTGTAGAAGGGAGTGTAAGTGCCGAAAGCTTGTTAAATGTAGGATCTTTCGAGGCTTACGCTGATTTTATTGATTTAATTAGAGAAAAGAACGCAAAAGAAGCCTTACGATCTCTGAATAAAGTATATGAGGACGGTATAGACCTGTATGTATGGACAGGGGAGTTGGTGAAGTATCTGCGCGACATTTTGTTTGTCCAAGCAGGCGCCGATGAAGGCTTAGTTGAAACCACAGACGAAGTGTATGACAGGATGCAAACTCAGGCCCAAGATTACAAGCCTCAGGAAATAGCAGACATTTTATCCTTATTCATGGAGGCTCAAAGTGCAATTAAGAGCTCATTTATTACTCAATTACCTTTGGAACTTGCGATAGTGAAAAGCTGCGGTGATTTAGAGGATTTTGTACCAAATCGCAGGCCTGTGGCAAAGCCTTCGGGCGGAAAGGTTAAGGAGGTAGAAAAAGCATCTAGTGAACCCGCAGTAGTTAAGGATGCAGATGAGGATGTGGAAGAGGATGCGGGTGAGGAAGAAGAGAAAAGAGGCAAGAAAGCTAAGGAAAAAGAAAAGGAAAAGGAAAAAGAAAAAGCTGAGGAAGCATTAATAGAACTTGAAACGGTTATCGGTAAATGGCCCGAAATACTAAAGAAAACAAGTGAACAAAATAGTTCGATTCAGGCTTTGTTAAAATCTTCTACGCCCACTGCCGTAGAAGGGGGAAATATTATCCTAGAAGTAATGTACGCATTTCACAAGGAACGCCTTGAATCCCAGAAAAATCGAAAAGTAGTGGAGGAAGTAATAAAGGAAGTATGTGACGTCCCTCTAAGGATAAAATGTAGGGTAATACAAACCCGTCCAACCAAGAACGAAAGGGAGGTAGGTAACCTTACAGATCTAAACGTTGTAGCTCCTACTGTAGGCACCGACAACGCGTTAGATTTATTTGATGGCGGTCTTCCGCTGATCTAAAATTTTAGGTAAAATACTGCGATGCGGATACCAAAGCCAATTTCAAAATTAATAGACTCGTTCGAGAGACTTCCGGGAATTGGTCCAAAAACCGCCTCAAGACTGACTTTTTATCTTTTACACTTACCCCAAGAAGAACTTGAAAAATTTGCATCTGCGCTAACTGAACTCAAATCAGGAACCCACATTTGCACCATCTGTAAAAACGTTGGGGAGGAAGAAACTTGTGGAGTATGTCAAGATAGGACACGGGATCAAAATATAATCGCTGTTGTTTCCAGTCCTTTAGATGTTTTTGCCTTGGAAAAAACCGGGTATAAAGGCGTTTACCACGTATTGCATGGAATTATAGATCCGCTAAATAATATTGGTCCTGACGAGATATTTGTTCATGAAATTATTGATCGAGTAAAAGGTATGGATACGCCAATTGAGCTTATACTGGCAACAAATACCAGTATGGAAGGGGAATCAACTGCAATGTATATTCAGAGGTTAGTTAGGGACAGTGGGTTTGATGAAAATGAAGTTCGAATAACAAGAATTGCCCGCGGACTTCCCGTTGGAGGGGACATTGAGTACGCAGATGATATTACGCTAAGCAGGGCATTAGAAGGTAGGGTAAAGTTTTAACCCAATATGGTGGAACTTCTGTGTTAGAATACAACCATGTCGCTGAAGCTTTATAACTCTCTTTCAAGAAAAGTCGAAGAATTCAAACCTCTAAATCCGGAATTGGTAACAATGTATGCTTGCGGCCCTACCGTTTATGATTTTGTACATTTAGGAAATTTTAGGACCTACGCGTTATCCGATTTCATCAATCGTATTCTAAAATTTAATGGATATAAAGTAAGATTCATAATGAATTTCACCGACGTGGGCCATTTAACAGGGGATAACGCCGGAGATGAGGGCATCGGTGATGACAAACTAGAGATGGCCGCAGAAAAAGAGGGTAGGAGTGCTAAAGATGTAGCTAACTTTTATATCGACGATTTTCTAAAGGCTTACGCAAAGCTAAATATTCTTAAACCAACCAAGTTTACAAGAGCCACCGAGTATATTCAGCAGCAAATAAATCTAGTTAAAGAATTAGAGAAAAAAGGTTACACATACAAAACGAGCGATGGCGTTTACTTTAACACCGGAAAATTTAGAAACTACGGACGCCTAAGTGGCATGGCTGAAGAGTCCGTAAAGGAAGGTGCCCGTATAGAACACAATCCTGAGAAAAAGCACTCGACAGATTTTGCCCTCTGGAAGCTTTCTCCAACAGATAGAATTAGATGGCAGGAATGGGACTCTCCTTGGGGAGTTGGCTTTCCTGGATGGCACATAGAGTGTTCAGCGATGGCATTAGAAGAGTTGGGAGAGACTATAGACATTCACCTAGGTGATGAGGATTTAAAAATGACCCATCATCAAAATGAGATAGCTCAAAGTGAAAGTGTTACTGGCTCTGAATTTGCCAGATTTTGGGTCCACGGGGCTTTTCTACAGGTGAATAGTGGAAGAATGAGTAAGAGCGAGGGTACAGGCTACACCCTAGCTGATGTTGTAACACGCAGTTTTGACCCTTTGGCTGTTAGATATTTATACATGACTGCTCATTATAGGACTCCCTTAAACTTTACTTGGGAGGCGCTCCAGAACGTTCAAAATTCTTTAAAGAAGCTTTACGAGATCGTTGGTAGTTACAAAGAAGATAGCCATGCTGACTTAAACGAAGAGTATAAGAAGAAATTTGAAGAAGCGATTAACGATGACGTTAATATGCCAAAAGCAGTGGCGGTACTTTGGGAACTGCTGAAAGCTGATATCGCTGAGGATTCGAAGATTAAGACTATTTTGAAGTTTGACGAAGTTCTTGGTTTAAATATTGAGAATTATGTTGGATTCGAAGTCCCTACAAACATTCAAAACCTTGCCAAAGTAAGACAAGAATACAGAAAAGCTGGGATTTGGGATAAAGCTGATCATGTTAGAAAGCAAATAGCTGAGCTTGGGTATGTTTTAGATGACACACCAAACGGATTTAAGGTAAAGAGAAAAGTCTAAATACTACTCAATAGATTTCCACTTAACAGAGAATTCGCCCCCGAAAAAACCTTTTATTTGAATAAAGTATTTTGGTTCGTACGTGTACTCTTCAGACGGGGTATCGCTGTTGTCAGTGCCCTGAAGAGTTCTCTGGAACTCAAATCTGTTAGCGCTAAAGATTCCGTTTAAGTATAAAGTTTTTGAGGACTCACCTTCGTTAATATCGTACGCTGTATAGAAAATTCCATCTGCCACCATTGCCAAGCCAATATTTTGTACGGATTTAGCAACCCTTATATCTCCGTTTACAACAAAGAGAGTAGCCGAAGCGTCTGATGTACTAACATCGTCTTCGATAGTGAGATTTCCGTTTATGAATATAACCTGATTAAATGTTCCTGTTTCGAATGCGGAAGGCGTGTTTTGGCGATCGATTGTGAAATCTCCGTTAACAATGTATTTTCCGGTGGTGGTAGGTAACGTGTCGTTTGTAATTTCCAAAGTGCTGCCGGCAAGTTGTAGATATTTTTCATAAGAAACTTCAGCAGGGGATGGGGTAGCAAAAGAGTACCAGCCGGTTGAAGTTGAAAAAAAGTTTATTAGCCCGCCGCCAACTTCTACGATGCCGTCACTATTGTAACCATCTGCCTCCGACAACATATCAATAATGTTATTTGTACGTACAGTACCGCCTCCGCGTAATTTGATCCAAGGTCCGTTAATACAAAAGTTTTTTTCGGAGATATTTCCCGCCATATCCTCTGCATGGAATTTCACGATCTTGCAAATTTTCCAATCACTATTACAAAAATCAGTTTTAGGTGTGAGAAGGTACGCTGAATTTACACCAGGGAAAAACGGAGGGGATATCAAAATTGCCCAGCCCCCAGGTTGCCATGTGCTTGAGCACTGCATCAGATCTGAGTATCGTCCAAACTCCGGTTCTGTATCTGTAAAATATTGGTACTTGTCTGTAAATGTAGAAAGCCCAGATGTTGCGTCTTCCACGTTTGTATAGACATAAAGATGGTGGTTGCTGGGGCCTAAAATTCCTCTAAAAGCGCCACTGTCGTGCCAGTTGCCTGGAGGAGTTTGATCAAGTTTAAAAGTTACTGTATGTATAGTTTCGGCGTTTCCGGCAAAATCCGTACTATAGAATTCCACCACGTGGTTTTCACTGTCAGTACCAACTGTAAAGTTTGTTGTAGCTTGTGTTGTGGAATTGCTGATATTTACTGCGTCCAGCCAAACAGAACCTGTTCCATCTAGTCCAATGTCCAAATACACTCCTATTGCGTTAGGGTCATTTGCCACGAAATTTGCGTATAAACGTGTCCAGTCTGTTGTTCCTGTGGAAACATTGCTTTGTCCAATAAATGTTGTGGTTTGAACACCTGTAATTGGATCTTGCGCTATTACATATACTTTAAAAAAAGCTGTTCCAACAACATTTAGTGTTTTAAATGAAACTCCTGCCGACATGTTTGCGTACGGGTTTGCGACTGCAAAAATTGTTCTGTTGTTTACGGCGTGCCACCCGGCAGTTGTTGCGTCGATTCTCAAAGAGGAGTTTGGATAATTTGGTTCGTAATCGGTTTGAGAGGG